>NZ_JBGCCD010000005.1:0-245322 GCF_041262405.1 Lysinibacillus sp. RC79 | reverse complement strand
CGGATATTAAAGCTACTAAACGAAAATGAATAAGGAATAGAGACAGAAATAAGGCACTTCCTGTTCAAAATTGAACAAGAAGTGCCTTATTTTTACTGAAAAGGGTTCGCTTTTATGAAAACGTAAGTTTTTCAGTGCCCTCCTTGTTAGATGTGACTTTCTGAAACATTATGGTCTAAATATCTACCTAAATAAATTGTAAATACTCTAAGACATTTCCAAAAGGATCTCTGAAGCTAATTACTTTTCCTGGAGGACAATCCATCGGCTCATCTGCAATAAACTCAACATTATGTTCTTTTAACATATTGACTGTTTGATAAATGTCCTCTGTTTTTAAAGCTAAAACCACACCAAAAGAATCTTTAGGAATAGTTTTAGCGTTTTTCGATTCTTCTAAAACTAAAGGTAAATCTCCGTGAACAAGTGTCACGATTTTGGGTCCGTATTGTTTGTTTACCTCAAAACCTAAAACAGTCGTGTAAAAATCAATTGCTTTTTCAATGCTAGGTACATAGATGCTGATAACACAAACTTGACTCATAATTCATCCCCCTATTATTCCGGTAATTACCTTCTTGGCATATAAAAATAATAGAATATATGGTAATATTTTTCAACTTTCAAGGCATAATCGTGTAGGAGGGGGTTACTAAGTAAATATTAAGAAGGAGGCTTAAAACACTGACAATTAAATCACCACACCAGGAGTAATTTATCTATATAAAAACTGTACCTCATTGTTAATGTCCAACAACTCGACAGAACAAATAAAGCATTTTCGGTCTAATGAATGACTTAAAATGGACGTGATGCAAGACTCGAAATATAAGCGTATTTGAGATTAAAATCTCGAATACGCTTATTAGTTTTTATAAAAACAAATATAACGATGATAGTGAGGAATTAACAACAGTGAAAAAAACAATACTAATAGATAAAATTTGACTAACAACGTGTGAAGCGATCCAAAAATTCGCGAATTACATTAAATTTGAATACAATATAATGAAAATGATTAATCCTTGATAGGCCTTTTAACACCTATCCGAATATAGAGATTCTTTCCGTCGTTGGGGACTCTATCCGTCGCTCTGACGATTCTATCCGTCACTTCGGCGGGCCTATCCGTCTTTGCAGAGAAGCAGCAATGTCAGACAATTAGTTTTACTTCTTTTTCGTCTGTCCCCCTTTTCTCCCCAATAAAGCAAAGGATTTTCTTGTTCTTAAGTAATATCATTGAGAAACTTTACAATTAGCAGTAAAATTTATGTAAGGATTATTAATTCATTGAAACTTTATGTCGATTATTTCGTATAAGAATATAGACATATCTAAATGCTAGGAGGAAGAAACATGCTTAGTGTCGGACAGTTTTTCTCTAGACATACCGCCAGCTTCTTAATTTCTCTCACAACTGTTTCTATCGCAGCAATTGCGGCAAGTCCAGGATACTTCCTTGGTGGTTTATTGTTTGCTGGAACATACGCGTCGAGTACGGCGTTGTTGAAACATAGACAGAAAAAGAAATTCATGCACATAGCAGGTATAACAAAAGAAGAATACAAACATATTGAAACACAACTTACAGCAGCCAATAAAAACATTCAAACTTTAAGTCAAAACTATTTACGTGTACGTTCTGTTTCTGCATTTAAGCAATTACTCGAAATGACACGTATTTCAAAAAATATCGTAAAAATAGTTAAAACAGATCCACGAAAATTTTATAATGTAGAACAATTTTTTTATGCACACCTTCCTTCCGCTGTCGAATTAACGGATAAATATACGATGTTATCAAGGCAGCCTGTGAAGGATAAGGAAATCCAGATTACATTATCAAAAACAAGAGAAACACTTACAGATTTAAATGATACGATTCAAATTGATTTAAAGGATGCGCTTTCCAACGATATCGACCATCTTCAAATGGAAATCGAATTTGCGAATCGTTCCAATATAAGACGAAAAGAACAATTGGAATGGCGAGGCGATGATAAGTGACAGCAAATGATCACGCATTTCAACTAAATACAATACAAGGTATTTCCCCTCTTGTGCAATCTTATTTAGAAACAACAAATAATGAGGCGATGGCGACATATGAAACGCTATCACCTCTTGCACAAAGTCGAGCACTTCTATTCGCTAGTCAACTAGACCTGACAAACTTCGAATCAGTCCTGTCTTTAGGGCAAGGTTCACAGCGAGCGCTTTCTCAATTTGCTGATCGAATGCTTGCACAAGTAAAACAGAAAGACGTCACAAAGATTGGTCAAATGTTAGACTCTTTAATGCAAACGTTAGACCGTGTGGATCCAAACGCATTAGAACCAAAAAAGCAGTCCTTTTTTCAAAAAATGTTTGGCAAAATTGAGCCTACTGTTAAGCAAACATTAACGGAGTTTGAACGTATTAGTATCCAAGTAGAACGAATTGGTGTTCAGCTTGAACGTGCACAGCTTCAAATGATAAAAGATGTGGAAATGCTAGAAGAACTTTATGCACATAATAGAGGATTCTTTGAAGAGTTAGCGACTGCTATTGCAGCAGGACAAATGAAGAAGCAGCAAGCCATCGAAGTTGACCTTCCTAAAGAAGTGACTAGTGTACAGGCGACGAAACAGCCTCTAGCTATCCAACAGCTGAATGATTTTGCCGCTCAAATCGAACGTCTAGATCAACGTATTTATGACTTACAAGTTTCTCAGCAGGTTGCCTTACAAACTGCGCCACAAATACGCATGATTCAGCAGTCCAATCAAACGCTAGCTGAAAAAATCGAATTTTCAATCGTTACTCTTATTCCACTTTGGAAAAATCAATTGGCCATGATGTTATCCATGCATATGGATCATCACTACGCACAGCTAGAAGAAAGATTATCTCGTACAAATGATCGATTTACGAGCCCTTCCTTTGAACAGCAAGTATCGAAATTCAAAGAAACACAGCATGAGCTGAAGACAGCTATCAAAGACGTCTTTGCCCTTCATACAGCTACAGAACAGGAAAAACAGCAATTACAGGATGTAGCTGAATTAAAGAGCTTTAAGAGGGAATGATTCCGTTTATCCAACTAACTAGGGTGGCTCAGAAATCATCTGAACCACCCTTTGATTTTTATTCTAATTCAAAATAATCTTTATAGTAGCCACCGATATTACCAGTGTTATCGATAATAAAAATGAATTCTTCTGTTTCATTTTTCACATCATATTGTTTCCCTACTGTTAATACGTTTGAAACTAAATATTTTGATGCATTTGTATGCTTACAAGTAACTGTGCGTACTGTTTGAGCATCTTTCCATTTTAAATGTAACATAATCTCTCTACCTCTCTTTACTAGCGCGAAGCTAATGTCTATTGCTTATTTTATAATATTTTTGAACTTTTGTGGAGAAAAAAACCATAGAAGACCATATTTTCTCCATATCTATCGTTTTTTTACCATATCAATCATAAAAATTTTTACTTCGAGGTGTTAATATGAGCTTTGGTGGCGTACCGCAATGGTTTTTTATTCTGGCCGTTGCATTTGCAATTTGCTTTGTTTTATACGCAGAATGGAATTCTAGAAAATAAGTGAGCCCATTAATATGGACTCACTTTTTTAGTTATTGAAACCGAATGCGTAAACTTATTATTTTAATGTTCGTTTTAAAAACTCTTTTGTCCGTTCATGCTGAGGTTTTACTAAAACCTGTGATGGTGGTCCTTCCTCTACAATAACACCTTTATCCATAAATACAACGCGGTCTGCTACTTCTTTAGCAAATTCCATTTCATGTGTAACAATTAACATCGTATTCCCGGCATTCGCTAGCTGACGCATTACCTTCAATACTTCACCAACCATTTCTGGGTCAAGTGCTGACGTCGGTTCATCAAACAGCATTACTTCTGGGTTCATTGACAATGCTCGTGCAATCGCTACCCGCTGTTTTTGACCGCCAGATAGCTGCCTTGGCTTCGCATTGACGTATTGATCCATACCAACAATTTGCAAATATTTTAGAGCAACTTCGTCGGCTTCTGCCTTCGAACGCTTTAATACTTTCATTTGACCAACTGTACAGTTTTTTAGCACATTATGATTGTTAAATAAGTTAAATTGCTGGAATACCATACCTAAATGTGTACGATATTCTTGGATATTATGCTTATCGTCTAAAATGTTGTCACCTTTGTAAATAATTTGACCGCCACTTGGTGTTTCTAGTAAATTAATGCAGCGTAGTAGTGTTGATTTACCAGATCCGGAAGAGCCGATTAAGCAGACAACCTCGCCCTTTTCTACTTGGAAATTTACATCCTTTAACACTTGGTTACGCCCAAATGATTTACTTAAATGCTCTATTTTAATAACTGTCATCTGTTCGTCCCCCTATACTGCTTCTTTCTGTTCTTTTTGGTAGGCATCTGGTCCATCCAGTCGTTTTTCTACATACAGTAAAATTCTTGATGCTGTGAATGTCATGATGAAATAAAGGACACAAGCTACAAAGAAGGATTCAAAATAGCGGAAGTTATTACCTGCAATCGACTTTGTTTGGAAGTATAATTCCGTAACCCCGATAACGTTTAAAACTGCTGTATCTTTAATATTCATAATTAATTGATTACCTGTTGCAGGCAATATATTTCGCGCAACTTGTGGTAATACAACATGTAGCATGATTTGAAAATGATTCATACCAATGGCCGATGCGGCCTCGTACTGCCCCTTATCAACGGAAACAATACCGCCACGCACAATTTCAGTCATATAAGCACCTGTGTTTAGTGCAACAACTAAAATACCTGCCGTAATAAAGTTCATATCAATACCAAATGCAATATCTAATCCGTAAAATACAACCATTGCTTGTACAATCATTGGTGTACCACGGAAGAATTCGACATAGCATGTTAGTATAAAATTAATGAGCTTTAAGCTATAGAATTTTAAACCCTTTTTACGAACCTTGATGGTATGCATAATTCCGATAAAAAATCCGATAAGTGCACCAATAATTGTACTAATAATCGAAATAAGTAATGTATAATACGCACCTCGTAAAAACATTTGCCAGTTGTTCTCAACAATAGAAATAATCCATTCAAAACTCATGATGTTCCTCCTAACAACGTTGTGTTGCTTGTTCGTTACAGTATTGTGTCTTAGCTGGGCCTTTTGTTTCTTTTATCTTATGAAACTTTTAGCAAAGACATTATTATTTTTTAGAGAGATTCTTATTGTATAAATTGTATTGGGATTGCACGGGCTAGCAGATAGCCCGTGCATTCATGTTATTGTGCTGCTGGTTGCTGGTGAATTGCTTCTTCCATAATTTTTTGGCGATCATCTTCAGAAATACCTTTTAAGATTTCATTGATTTTTTCAAGATCGGCATCACCTTTACGTAAACCAACTGCAATAGATGTATTTGAAATATCGGTATCGAAACCTTTTTCAAACTTTACATACGTAAACTTATCATTTGCAGCAGCGGCGGAAATACCTTCTGGACGCTCTGCTACATAGCCGTCAATTTTTCCAGCTTCTAATGCTACACGCATTGCTGGGAAGTTATCCATTGCTGTTTGCTTTTTTACATCTTTGATTTGATCAATAACATTGTAGTTAGACGTATTTAATTGTGATGTAATTTTTGCACCAGAGAAATCTTGGATGGATTTTGCTTTTTCATATTTACTGCCTTTTTTGATAACCATCACAAAATCAGACGTATAGTAATTTTCGGTGAAATCAATTGTTTGCTTACGCTCTTTAGTAGGTGACATCCCTGCAATGATTGCATCGATTTTGTTTGATTGTAGTGATGGTACTAAACCATCCCATTCCAATTTTACGATAACTAATTCTTTTCCTAAGCCTTCAGCAATTTTTTTCGCCATTTGCACATCATATCCGCCTGCATATTCTGCATTATCGGCAATTTTTACTGCGCCATTTGCATCATTTTGCTGTGTCCAGTTAAACGGAGCATAGCCTGCTTCCATCCCGATACGGAATTGGCCTCCGCTTTCACCCTTATCAGTATTTACTCCCCCATCACTAGACGACGTCGCATCCTTTTTACCACCAGTACCACAAGCTGCTAACAAAATTGCAGTCATGACGGTCAACATTAATACCAAACATTTTCTTTTCATGGAAAACTCCCCTTTTCTGTAAAAAAATAAGACAACTGTACCAAAAAAGACCTAAGTTCTGAACTTAGGTCTTATCTTTTTTAACAGTTGCCCAAATCCTCACAATAATTTCCAAAATTCCGAGATAGCACAACCTAGTAAACCTGGAAAGTAATTTACTAGGACAGTCCTGCACTTATTCACTGCAGACCCAGCATAAAAGTACGAGCTCCTTTTATACTTCGGCGATAGTTCCTTCTCCATTGCGTCTTCGCTTGCTTGAACTCAACAATGAACTAATAAATATCGCGCCTCTACCTCACAATAGGATAAATGTGAGGTTTGTATATTTAATTGATATTAAGATATTACTATAAAACTAAGTTATCCGTCAAGATAATTTTATTACTTTTCTGACTAATTACAATATTAGGGTTTTATTCTTTTAAAATCCTTATATACAATTTTGCAAAGTTGAAAATGGTGTTTAGATTTGTAGCCTTTACAATAACGTAGGGGGTGATTTCCGTTCTGGCTTTGCGCTTTCCTGGGAGCGTCCAGCCTCCACTCCAATCAACATATATACGTGTTTACGTTTTTACAAATATGACTTTGAACATTTTTAGAAAATTCGAAAATATTTATTATCAAAGCTCTACACTAGTAATTCAAAAGAATCTGTTATTCCACAAAATTAAATTCTTTTATACTATATACTTTATTACTACGTGAAGCTTTCTTAAAAATTTCCCTGAAAATGAGAAATGTTTTATGACAAGCAAAAAACCCTGCAAAACAATGTTCGCAGGGTTTTAACAAATTCAGGAATTAAGAATTTAATAATAAATCTTCTGGGTTTTCAAGTAGTTCTTTAACTGTTTTAAGGAAGCCTACAGAATCTTTACCATCGATAATACGGTGGTCATAAGAAAGAGCTAAGTACATCATTGGGCGAATTTCTACTTCACCATTCACTTCAACTGGACGTTTTTTGATAGTGTGCATACCAAGGATACCAGCTTGTGTACCATTCATGATAGGTGTAGACATTAATGAACCGAATACTCCACCGTTTGTAATTGTGAATGAGCCACCTGAAAGATCGGCTAAACCTAATTTTTTGTCACGTGCTTTTTTCGCTAGGTCTGCGATTGAATCTTCAATTTCAGCAAAGTTTTTGCGGTCAGCGTCACGTACAACTGGTACTACTAAACCTTCTTCTGTTGATACAGCTACACCGATATCAAAGAAGTTGTTTAAGTGAATTTCATCACCAGAGATTTGTGCGTTCACATATGGGTATTTTTTAAGTGCTGCAACTACAGCTTTTGTGAAGAATGACATGAAACCAAGTTTTGAGCCAGTTGACTCGAAGAATTGGTCTTTTTTACGGGAACGTAAAGCCATTACGTTTGTCATATCTACTTCGTTGAATGTTGTTAACATTGCTGTAGATTGTTTTACTTCAAGTAAGCGTTTTGCAATTGTTTGACGACGACGGCTCATTTTTTCAACTGTCACACGTGATTCATCTACAGCTGCAACTGCTTTCGGTGCTGCTGGAGCTGCTTGTGGTGCTGCTACTGGAGCTGTACCATGAGCTGCTACATCTTGTACACGTACACGGCCTTGTGGATCTACTGGAGATACAGCAGCAAGGTCAATACCTTTTTCACGAGCAAGTTTACGAGCTGCTGGAGATGCGATTACACGCTCACCAGAAGTTTCTTCTACAACTGGAGCTGCTGCAACAGGAGCAGGTGCCGATTGTGGCGCTGCTGGAGCTGGAGCTGCCTCAACTGGTGCTGCTGGAGCAGGTGCTGCACCTTCGCCAGCTTCTACAACTGCGATAACTTGACCTACAAGTACAGTATCGCCTTCTTCAGCTAAAATTTGAGTTAATACTCCCGCTTCTTCAGAAATGATTTCAGCGTTTACTTTATCTGTTTCAAGTTCAACGATGAATTCACCTTTTTCAACGCGATCGCCCACTTTTTTTACCCACTGTGCGATACTACCTTCTGTAATCGATTCTGCTAATTCAGGGACTTTAATTTCAGCCACTTTCATTTCCTCCTTTAATTAACGTGCATTGGTGCACATAAAAGGGCTACTGCCTAAGCAAATAGCCCGGCTCTCAAAAATTTAATATGTGATTATTTAACCTTTACTGGCTCAGCAACTGCTTCTTCTACAAGTGCGGCTTGAGCTGCTTTATGAGAATCTGCATCACCTTCAGAAGTCGAGCTCATTGCAGGACGGCCTACATAACGTAGTTTTCTACCTTCTGAAAGGTCATGTAATGTTTCTAATGCATAATTCCAAGAACCTTGGTTTTTAGGTTCTTCTTGTACCCAAACGATTTCTTTAACATTAGGATACTTTGCAATAATACCAGCAACTTGCTCTTTTGGGAATGGGTAAAGTTGTTCTACACGAGTAATGTGTAGGTGATCGAAGCCCTCACCGTCTTTAATACGGTCTGCAATGTCGATCATGACTTTACCTGAACCTAAAACAATGCGCTCTACAGCTTCTGGTTTTGAACCTAGGCCTGGTTGCTCAATTACTTCTTGGAATGAACCATTTGCTAATTGATCAGCATTCGCTGCAGCTAATGGGTGACGAAGTAAGTACTTAGGTGATACAACAACAAGTGGGCGAACGCCTTCTGTACCTAATAATGCTGCTTGACGACGTAATAAGTGGTAGTAGTTACCTGCGTTTGAGCAGTTTGCTACGAACCAGTTATTTTCAGCTGACATTTGTAAGTAACGTTCCATACGGCTTGAAGAGTGTTCTGGACCTTGACCTTCATAACCATGTGGTAAAAGAATAACTAAACCAGCTTTTTGACCCCATTTAGCACGTGCACCTGAAATAAAGTTATCGAACATAACTTGTGCCATGTTAGCAAAGTCACCAAATTGAGCTTCCCAAACTGATAATACATGGCCATTTTCTAAATTATAACCATATTCAAAGCCCACTACCCCAGCTTCTGTAAGTGGAGAGTTGTGTACTGAAAATGATGCATTTGCACCTGAAATATGGTGAAGTGGCGTGAATAAATTACCATTGTTTTTGTCGTGTAACACTAAGTGACGTTGAGAGAACGTACCACGTTGTGCATCTTGACCTGTAAAACGTACTGGTGTGCCATCTTGAATAATTGTTGCATAAGCTAAAGTTTCTGCATGACCCCAGTCGATTTTTGCAGAAGCAAATGCATCACGGCGTTTTTCTAAAATTTTGCCAAGTTTTTTCTGTGGTTCAAAGTTTTCTTCAAACACTAAAAGCTCTTCATTAATTTTTCCTAGACGTTCCGCACCAACTGCTGTATCAATTTGTGGGAATTCTACTTTTAATTCTTCTGGCATTTCTAAATGTTTATGTTCATCTTTATCTGCCATTTCTTTTACATGATCATATGCCGCTTGCATTTCTGCATAAATAGCTTTATCTAAAGCTGCTACTTCATCAGCAGAAACTACACCCTCAGCTGCTAATTGAGCGCCGTATAAAGCACGAACTGGCTCATGTTTAGAAACTAATTTATATGTTTCAGGGTTTGTTACAGTTGGATCATCCGTTTCATTGTGACCATGACGACGGTAACCGATAAGGTCAACGATGATATCTTTACCGAATTTTTGACGGTAGCTAGCTGCGAAACGACCTACTAAAGTTACAGACTCAGGGCTATCTGCATTTACATGCACAACTGGTACTTCATAACCTTTTGCAGGGTCAGAAGAGTAAACAGATGAACGAGAGTCTTGTAGTTCAGTTGTAAATCCAATCATGTTATTAGCAATGATGTGAACTGTACCACCAGTAGTGAACCCTTCAGTTTTTGCAAAGTTTAATACTTCTGTTACGATCCCTTGACCTGGGAACGCAGCGTCACCATGCACAAGAATACCTAAACCTTTATTGCGGTTATGAATAGCTTGCCCTGGTTTAGAAGTGTCATCTTGTGCTGCACGTGCAGTACCTAAAACAACAGGATTTCCTACTTCTAAGTGAGATGGGTTGTATGCAAGTTTAACATTCATACCAGTTTCACGGTTGTAAGAAGCACCCATGTGGTACTTCACATCACCAGTCCAACCTTTAGTAATTTCAAGGCGACCATTTTCTGGCAAAAATAAATCATTAGATACATGTGCAAAGTCAGAGAACATCATGTCATATGGTTTATTTAAAATGTGTGTTAACACATTTAAACGACCACGGTGAGCCATACCAATACGTACATTTTCAACGTTATTTGCTTCAGCTGTTTTTAAAATTTCATCGAATAGGACGATTTGAGTATCTAAACCTTCACCAGAGAAACGCTTTTGACCTACAAAAGTTTTATGAATAAACTTCTCGAAATTTTCAACACGAGTTAAGCGATCTAATAAAGCTTTTTTCTCATTAGAAGCTAATGTTTGTTTAAATGAACCTGTTTCAATTTGTGCTTGAATCCAATCACGTTCTTCTGTTGTTACCACGTGATTATATTCAAATGCTACTTTTTCTGTATAAACAGATTTTAAGTAATCGATTGCATCTTTACCATTTTTCACGTTTGCTGGCACATCTTTGAAGAAGATAGCTGCAGGAATTTCAGCTAAATCTGCAGCGCTTAAGTTGAACGCGCTTTCTTCAATTTGAGCTGTTTGTAGTTCACGGTTATTCAAAGGGTAAATATCTGCCGCTAAATGACCGTGTGTACGAATTGCATCTGCTAGTTTCACAGCTGCTAACACTTTCTTATAATCGCCAGCAGGAGCTGCTGCATTACTAGCTACAGCTACTTCACCTTCTACTACTACTGGTGCACCAAATTGTTGGAATAATAATACTAACTCCGGTTCTACTTCTTCAGGAGACTGTAAGAATAAGTCGTATTGCTCCATCACATATCCTAAGTTAGGACCAGAGAAAGCTGACCATGGAGAACTTACAGTTGTAACGTTGTTCGACATGAAAAATGACCTCCAAATTTTGCCTTTCGGCAGTTCCATTAATTAAATTACAATTAATTATATAATATTTCTCCGCTCTTTAAAAGGATGTTTAACACAACATACCCAAAATTTAAAGAACGTTTTTTCCATCTCAATCTTACTACTCTTCACAAAAAATACAACTCTTTTTATCAAATTAAGCAATTCTTTTCCTAAAGGATAGAATAATTAAATAAAGCATGTATTTTTCTCAATATTTCAGCGGGAATTTCATCAAGAAAACGGTTCCAACATTTTTGACACTCTTGACTTCCACAGAGCTATTATATTTTTCAAGTAACATTTTTGTAATACTAAGTCCTAAGCCTGTACCGCCTATTTGACGATTTCTAGCCTCATCAACCCGATAAAAACGATCGAAAATGAACGGAATGTTTTCTTCCGCTATACCAATTCCATTATCTTCTATTTTTAAAAGTGCCTCATTCCCAGAAACAGAAAGTGAAATTTGAATCTCAGGAATTTTTTCACAATAACGAATTGCATTTTCTATTATATTACGAATAATTTGGCTAAGTGCATTTTCTGTTATAAATAATCGCCCTATTTCTTCATCTTTCGACAGCGTTATTCGAGCTTCTGGAAGAAGGCGTCTTGTTTCCTCTATAACAGCTTCTATAACAGCTTCTGCATCAGCCTCACTTTTAATGTCCTTTTCTTCACGGCGCGCAAGTTCTAATAATTCTTCAATCATTTTACGCATTCGAGCAATCTCCGTTAGTGAAGTATCAATAGATTCCTCTAAAATTTCTGGATCATCCTTCCCCCACCTTTTCAATAGGGAAAGATGTCCTTCAATTGCCTGAATAGGTGTTCGTAACTCGTGAGAAGCATCCGCAACAAATTGTTGCTGCTGTGTAAACGAAATTTGCAATTCATTCATCATCGCATTGTACATTTTCAATAGATCACCAATCTCATCATGAGACGTGTAAGTTAATTGAATTGGTTCATTAAATCCTTTATCCATAACGGTTTTCATGGATGAACGTAACGCACGTAATGGTTTCATCAAATAATTGGCAAGATAATAGCCAATAGATGCCGACAACAATAATGCTCCTAAGCCAGCTATTAGCATGGTAGTCAATAAATAATGCATCAAAGACTGGAACTTTGATAATGGATGAATCACTTGAATATACCCTTGAAAGAAACCGAGCTGAATCCGTTGATTTATGACATAGACATCCTTTTTATCAATCGTCATTTCAATAATTTCACCTATCGAGGTAAGTGGTGCAGCCTGTGCAGTATTATTAATACGAAGAATCTGAACGCCATCTGAATTAAACATTCTAATCGTTTGATCACGATCCGCAATAGAATCTATAAGACCTTTATTTTGCTGAATTTCCTGAATGGTAAGATTGGGTCCCTGTGACTCTAAAAAATACACCAAATCATCGCTTGTCCGTTTGATTTTACTTGCCTCGTCATTTAGTAGCCATGTATGTAGCGAAATATAAACGACTATACAAATAATCGTATAGCTAAAAAATATAACAGCACTTGATGTTAGCATCCATTTTCTTTGTAATGACGGATTGATTAAATAATCTCTCCATTTTTTCATTCACGCATCACGTACCCAACCCCACGAACGGTTTCGATATAGGCATTCATATCACCCGGCAGTTTTGTTCGCAAATGCCGGATATATACATCTACGACATTTGTCTCTATATCCGTATCATACCCCCAAACAGAGGTTAAAATTAGCTCTCGTGTACAAACTTTATTTTTATGCTCTATTAATAATTTAAGTAAATCATATTCCGTTTTCGTTAAATCAAGCTTTTTCCCTTGAACAAATACTTCGTAGGCCGCTACATCCATTTCGATATCACGAAAATGTAATGAACCCCCAATTTTTTCATCAGGTGTCACCCGACGTATAATAGTACGAATTCTAGCTAGTAGTTCTTCGATAGCGAATGGTTTTACTATGTAGTCATCTGCACCAGCATCTAAGCCAGCTACACGATCCATCACAGCATCTCGTGCCGTTAACAATATAATAGGTACCTTTGACTGCGTTCGTATTCGACGACAAATTTCAATTCCATTTATCCCCGGAAGCATAACATCTAATAACAGCACATCAAAATTTTCAGATGAAGCTAGCGCAAGTCCTTCACGTCCATCAAATGCGACGAATACATCGTAGCCTTCATGCTTTAATTCTAGCTCCACAAAGCGAGCGATATGCTTCTCATCTTCCACCAAAAGTATTTTTTTAGGCATTTCTTCACCTTCTATTCTAAAATAACTATGAGGGGTTTCCTCTTTAATACTGTTATAGCATAACATCAAACAAAAAGTCTGTACCACAAGTAGCTACTTGTTTGTACAGACTTTTTTCAATGAGTGTCAGTAATATAGAGATTATTTTTTCCAATTTCCTTCGCTTTATATAAAGCTTGATCTGCTAATTCCAGCAATTCATTTAATGTTTGACCGTGATCCGGATAATAAGCGATACCAATGGAAGCAGTTGGAGCAAAGTGATGACTTTCGATCGTCCAACCCTTTTTCAGTTCATTACGGATGCGATTAATAATATCCATTATTTGCGTATGTCTCTTCTTATCGTATTGAGTTAAACCTGTTAAGACGACAATAAATTCATCGCCACCCATACGAATCACTAAATCGTGGTTACGTACAGCAGTAATTAAAACTTGGCCAAACTTTCGGATAAAATCATCCCCCGTGTCATGGCCGTGCCGATCATTAACATTCTTAAAGTCATCCCCATCTATATAGAGCATAGCTAAACACTCATTACGTTCTTTTGCTTCTGCTAATAGTTTCGGAAACTCCTTGTGTAAAAAACGACGATTTGGTAGTTGTGTTAACGTATCGTGATAAGCTAAATATAATAGGTCATTCTCTCGTTCCTTACGATGAGTTATTTCACGGGATACCATCATAATTTGTGAAACTTTTTCGCGCTCTGGATCATGAACAACCGTTACGTTTCCCTCAGTCCAAACAGGCGTACCGTCCTTTGCCCTTAACAGTAGCTCAAACTGTGTTTCCGTTTGACCCGAATAATTATTTAGAAACGTTTGCCAAGCCTTCTTACTTTGTTCATCCACAATGTCGCTGTAAAACTGACCTTGTAATTCTACATTTTCGTAGCCTAAGAAAATCTCATAGGAAGGCGAAGCATAAATAATGATGCCATCTTCGTTTGTTATGACAATCAAATCATTTGTATTTTCTGTAATGAGACGGAATGTACGTTCAATATTTTTCAATTCTGTTAACATTCTTTTCTTGTCCGTAATATCATAGTTAATGGATAAATATTGTTCTGTCTCGCCAATTTCATTTTTTAATGGAACTATAGATGCTTCTACCCAAAAATCAGCATGGAATTTTGTACGGTAGCATAACTCCCCTCGCCAAATATTCCCCGCTTTAAGCGTTTTATCAATTAATTGTATTAAGTCCGCAGTATTGTTACGAGGCTCTATTAATTTATAAGGTTGATCTATTAGGTCTTCAGCCGTAAAACCAGTTGCATTTAAAAACAAATCATTAATTTCTAGAATTTTAGAATCACTATCCAATACAGCAATGTAAGCTGCAGAATTTAAAGCAGCCTTAAAAACCTCAAAACCATGTGATTTTGAGCGTAACTCTGCTTTTTGTTCAGTGAATTGTGTGCAATCCTGCATGAGAAGAAAAATAGCAAAAGAGTTATCCCCCTGCATAACAGGAGATAATGATACTAAATACGTGCGCTCTTTTTTATCCAGTGTATGAAGCTTGATGAGTTTTTCACCAATATTTTCGCCCATAGCTGCTCTTTGTAAATAGCTTTGTATGTTTTCTACTTCATCTTCAGGAACAATTGGTAAATCGACGAATGATTGCTGTTTAACCGTTTCTGTATCTAATTCAAAGTCTTCCGTGAAGCTGGAGTTCACCTCATAAATAGACCCTTCAGCTGATAAGATGACCGTTGAGAAAAAAGCATGATCAAACATTGAGCGCAGAAATAAAAACTTATCTTCGATGCTACGATCATAGAGAATCTCTTTTGTTATGGCTAAAATATAGTCTTCTTTATTATGTTTAAACGGCCGAACAGAAGTCTCATATTTACGAACTTCTGCTTTATAATAGGCATAATCCACATAGTCAACCTGACTATGCTTCGTAATTGCTTGATTGTAATTTTCTTGAATTATAAAAAAATTGCGACTTGAGGTAAGGGTAGAAAGCAATTTCCCAATCGCCTCATGTGATAACAAAGCTCGAGCTGCTTGATTTAAGCGAATATATTGAAAATCGTCTCCCACTTTTTTCATTAAAAAGACAAAATCTTTTCCTATAAACAAGTCATTAAATAAGTCTTCGCTTAAAAGATATTCCATGCTGTCACCCCCATAAGTCGTTATTGTTACTATTAAATAGAATTTTTATATAATTTCTGTTTATACAAAAAAATCAATACTACTATTATAACATAATTTAAATGAATCACTCTTCTTGATTCGAAAAAATTATATCCTTTTTAGGATAAAATTTGTTAATTTACCTCTTTTGAAGAAATAACGTAATCCTAAAGAAACACTATCCAAATATTTTTGCTTAGAAAACTGATATTTTAGACTTAATGCTCCTAAAAAAATATATAAACAAAATTTAACTATCTATGCAATTATTTATTTTTCAGAATTTACTGACTAACAAATTTAATTTTTGTTTTAGCGAGTAAAATGATTGCATAAAGCAGTATGATTGTTATATTATATTAAAAAAACTAGCCTTTTTTCGGTATGGTCGAAAAATCAGTAAGACAGCGGGAGATTATGGATATCATAGTTTTAACGTCTAGTTCTTTGGGTTTTAATTCCAGTACGAATTTTAGTTTTCTTCTTTATGTTTTAAAGGAATTGTTTTAACTACCCTAATAAAGGAGGCGTTTCGTATGCTTAAACATCGAGACCTACATGAATGTACAGAGCTTTATGAGCTATTATCACACCCTTCTGTTTTCCCATTTGTCCGTCAAAAAGCCACATCAGCTGATGAATATTGGTTTATGACAAAACAACTGATTGAAGAAGAAGCGGAGGGACTCGCTATTTCTAGAACAATTACTGATGATTGGGGTCAACCAATCGGCACCATTAGCATTCATGATGTGGAGGATGGTGCAGGCTTTTTAGGAACGTGGATTGGACTCCCTTATCAAGGGCAAGGTTATAACCAAAAGGCGAAAATGCTTTTTTTGAATGAACTTTTTTTTGACTATAACTTCCATACGGTATTTCTCCGTATTCGTGTTGAAAATATAAAATCACAGCGTGCAGCCTTAAAGCTACCCTATGTTATGAGTGCGAATGAAAGCCACCCAACCTTATTAACACAGGTTAACAGCAGAGAGGCGCAATTTAATTTATATAAAATCCCAAAAGACTTGTTCTATCTTACAACAGCCAATCTAATGGCAGAAGGCGAAGAACAAGCGATGTAATCTAAAAAAAAGCTATGTGTTCTGTCATGACAGGCACATAGCTTTTTTTCTGGCTTGGCTACATATTATTGCAGTAATTGTGATTTAGTACAAGCTAATCAGAAGGCATCGACTACGAGTACAGAGCCTACTTTTTATATTGTAAAATCAATTTCGCCATTTCATCTGGCGTTTTCGGTCTTTGAGTTTTCTCCATAGTCGCAACCATTTCTGCTTTACGCTCTGTTAACACATGAACCGATTTTTTAAAGGATTCCTTTGTTAACTCTTCCTCTTGTAATACTTCCGCGTAACCCTGTCTTTTAAACAGGTTGGCATTTAATATTTGGTCACCACGACTTTTTTGTGCAGATAATGGCACTAATAACATAGGTTTGTGAAGTGCTAAAAATTCAAAAATCGAGTTAGAGCCAGCACGAGAGACGATAAAGTCTGCCGCATGCAATAAATCCGGTAACTCTGTTGTCACATATTCAAATTGCTCGTAACCAGGCGTAGATTCAAATGATTTGTCGTAATTTCCTTTACCGCACAAATGAATGATCTGAAACTGTTTGACAAGCTCTGGTAAATTTTGACGAAGCGCATCATTCAATACTACTGATCCTAAACTCCCTCCCATAACAAGAAGAACAGGTTTTAATGTTGTAAAGCCACATAACGATAACCCTTTTGCCCGATCTCCCATAAATAACTCTTGGCGAATAATGGAGCCTGTGCATGTTGCCTTTTCTTTCGGTAAGTGCTGTAATGTTTCTTCAAAAATCGTAAAGATGTGTGATGCAAATGGTAGCGCAATTTTATTGGCCAAGCCAGGTGTAACATCTGATTCATGAATGACTACTGGAACACCAGCAAGTTTTGCAGCCATGACAACAGGTACAGAAACAAAGCCACCCTTTGAAAAAATTACTTGGGGTTTTACTTTTTTGATAATACGAAAAGCCTGCATAATTCCTGCAAGCACTTTAAATGGATCTGTAAAATTTTTCATTGAGAAATAACGACGCAATTTCCCACTTGAAATACCGTAAAACGGAACACTAGGAAACGCCTCGCCTATTAATTCTTTTTCAATGCCCTGTTCTGAGCCAATATAGTGGACATCATAACCTAGTTCTTGTAAAGACGGGAGTATCGCTTGATTGAGCGATACATGACCAGCTGTCCCTCCACCGGTTAAAATGATTGTTTGTTGTTTCACATAAATTCTCCTATTCCTTAAAAGCATAGCCATCACTACTTTTTGTTTACAGTCTTTTATTTTACTATATGCAAACGAAAAGATATAGATGAAGCTTTTAATTTCTTTCAGCAAGTGTCTTTTGTAGCGAAAGCGAAGCGTCAGCTACAGATGTCCAAACACTTGCTGAAAGAAATCAAATTTTCAGCTTACCTCTATTTTTTTATGCTATACTCATTAATTAAATATGTTAATGGAGGAAGATATACACTATGAATCAGACAACTACGTTAAAAGATAAATATGCATTAATATTAAAAATTATCGTACCCATTTTAGTCACGCAAGTAGCTATTTATCTTATCTCTTTCTTCGATATTTTAATGTCGAGTCGGTACGGTACTGCTGACCTAGCTGGCGTGTCAATCGGCTCCTCTATTTGGATGCCTATATACACTGGGTTATCTGGGATTCTCCTTGCAATCACACCTATTGTCTCACAGCTTGTTGGAGCTAAAAAAGAGTTGGCCGCAAAGAAGACTGTTCAGCAAGGAATCTATGTGGCCATCGTATTATCGGTACTTATTTTCATTGGATTATTAGTCGGTATTGATTGGATTCTTGGCAATATGAATTTAGAAGCCTCTGTACATACTATTGCTAAATCTTATATTCATGCGATGTGCGCTGGTCTTATACCACTCTTTTTATTTTTTGTTATGCGCTGTTTTATCGATGCGCTTGGACAAACTCGCGTCACTATGATTATCACATTACTTACAACGCCTATTAATATTGTGTTGAATTATATTTTTATTTTTGGCAAATTTGGAGCACCTGAGCTTGGCGGAATCGGTGCAGGCGTTGCAACAGCGATTACATACTGGCTTGTATTCTTAATCACAGTATGGATTATTGCAAAACGCGTGCCCTTTGAACGCTTCCGCCTATTTCATGACTGGCCAAAATTAGAGTGGCTTCGTTGGAAGGAAATTTTAATCATTGGTGTGCCGATTGGAATATCCTTATTTGCAGAAACGAGTATTTTTTCTGCTGTCACGATGATGATGAGTGGCTTTAGTACAGAAATTATCGCAGCCCATCAAATAGCTTTAAATTTCACCTCCTTAATCTTAATAAATATTTCCTCTTTATACCTCTATGGGCGTAGTTATATAAAAACCGCTAAGCTTGAGATAACTTATCTGTGTTATCCGCTTAGCGGTTATTTTTAATTTGTCCGGCAACAGATTTTCACTCATGTATATAGTATATGTGTATTAGGCGTATTAGGTATATATTACATATACTACATATACCTATATAATATAAATACACTCAATAGATATTATTTGTTTACTTTGTTTACTTATATAAGAGATTCCCTTGACCGCAAGGGTTAAGCGTATACAGAAACGGCAACAAACATTGTTTACCCTCGTTGTCTTTGTTTACCCACTTTAGCACTTTAAAGCACTATCATTTGTTGCCTTTTTGGACTTTGTTGCCCTTAATTTCTGACGTTTGTTTACCCTAACATCTGTAAAAAGTGGTATAGTTTAAGCATGTAAATACAGATGAGAAAGGTGGCAACTCAATGCCTGTGATTGAACAAATCAAAGAGTGTCTAATTCCAGCAGGAAAATCTGTTCTTTCATTTGTAGAAGAGGATATTCAATTTCTAGCTAATTGTATAGAGGATAATGAGACAATAATATCTGCAACTACAGGATCAAAGAAATTAACATATTTTTTATACCTCCTCACTTCAAACAGATTACTCACATTAGATAAAAGTAAGAAAGATAAGACTTTAGATTCCTACAACTTGGATGAGATCCATAATCTAATCGTTAATAGAAAAATGCTGGCCGTAGAAATTGATTTTGTTTATCAAGAGACGGATATTAGATTTAAGCTGACTAATGATAAAGCGACTAAGCCTTTTGCAGATGAATTAGAAAACATATTCGGCATCCCTGAAAAAGTAACCCAAAAGAAAGTAAAAGGGCCAAAAGCTATTAAGCTAAACTTAACTGTCTTGAATGGTAAAGAACAGCTAAAGGAACGTGGATATAATTACGTTTTGAAACAAATTAAACCTGGTTTTGTAGATATTGTGATTGACAGTAAAGAGCCTGAAACTTTCGAGTTAATTAAATGGGAACGCGTTGAAAACATCCAAAAGAGTGCTTTTGATATTGCAGGATGGTCAATAATTGGAAGTAAAATCGGTAATGCTGGAGCTATTGCAGGAGCTATGGGAGCAAATATCGGGAAAGATAAATCTGTAGCAACACTCTTCCTTAAACGAGAAAATGGAGATAAAGTGCCTTTAATAATTAAGTGCGATAAGAAAGCCCTAGAAAAACTTTCACTTTTCATTGTTTCTGAAGATGCAGAAGAAACTCAACCAGTAGTACAAAATCAAATTAGCGCAGCTGATGAAATTCTAAAATTCAAGCAGTTACTCGATGAAGGGATTCTTACACAAGAAGAGTTTGATACAAAAAAGAAACAGCTATTAGGAATTTAAAATGAAAAACCACTCAATTGAGTGGTTTCTTTTCTTATATAAAGCTGCCCATCGCTTCTTTTGTTTCAAGAGAATATGATTCGTCCTCATGTATTATTGGCTCATTTCGGTCTATCCTTATCTCGCTACATGAACCCCGTTTCATATCTTCTTCAATCAGTCTCTTCACATACTTACTAAAATTTCGTGGTTTTTCAGTTAGAGGATTGATTTGCTCAGCATGTTTCAATAGTGCAAGCTCATGTTCATCTGTAGTGTTAAAGCTAACAAGTTTGTACTTCCTACCTTCTTTACTCATCCAAATGCCCTTATGAAGCTATTGTGATTGTTAAGAAGGTCGTTCCCCCCAAAAAAACATGATGAGCTAGAGGTTTAAAATGTCGTAAAAAACCGGTTCTTTTTGCAATTTATTGTATTCGCTTAATATTTTGGTAGAAATCTAAAATATTATACGGGGTGCATCTATTTTTCGTTTTCCATAAATAAGCAAACTAATAGTATCATTTTTTTAAAAATTGCATATTATATGAATGACGTTCCATATTTAGTTGAAAATTTTCTCTATAATCATTATTCAACTAGTAGTACAATAAAATTAACACCAATTTAGATTTGCAATTCAACTTACTCTTTTGTATTTATTGACAATTGCAAAGCCGTAAAAGTTCTTACTACACAAAATAATTCAATGTATTTAATATTACAAAATAAATATATAAATAAACATAATAAAAAAACCAGTAAAAAACAACAATTGATGTTTTTCACTGGTCTACCTATACATATTAGATATGTGCAAATTATTTATATACTACCAAAATATATGGAGCATTTACTGCCATAGCAGCGCTAGTATAGTACGTATCTATAACTGTTCCTACTGGATTTTTCACTACATTTTTATATTTTGTAAATTTAATATCTGAATAAATTCCTAATCTACTTAATTTATTTGGATCAGCAGGTATACTTGAAGAGACACCATGAGTATATGTAACACTAGCTGAAAGTGTCCAATCCCCATATTTAAATGAACCTGTAACAGTAGCAGTTTTATTAAACTGAAGTACATGTTTATCAGCTGGCACCCATGCTGGAGTTTCCGGATGATAGTTAACAAATTGTTTATAAGAAACGCTGCTACTTTCTACAGTTTGCGTTGTTTGGTTGCAGGTAGCACACCTAGCATTAACATTTTCGTATTTCATATACTTATTATAATCATCTTCAGTTTCAAAAAATAGCAGAGTACCATCAGGGAGTGTTTCAGAGAATGGAGAATCTATTGTCAAATTCACTTGATTTAAATCAGCATTTTCAACATCATCAAGCTCAGCAGCATTTACTTTATTCATATTAATGAAATAAAAAAATGCAAACGTCAAAACTATCACAGCAACAAACGAAAAAGAAATTTTGAATCTAGAAACAATCAATTGCATACTATCACTCCTATTCATTTTGATAATTCAACTTTACAACACTTTCCATAGAATGTAAACTATGTAAAAATATATTTTTAGGAGGATTATAATGAAATCAATATCTGGTACAATATCATTATGTTTTTCTTTTGTCTTATTCATTTATATAACTGGTTTGAAAATGGAATTCTCTTCAAAGTACGATAGTGATTTATTCTTTTTCCCTATAACATTGCTAATAATTTCTCTTATTTTTTTTGGACTAGAAATTAAAAAAGCAGATAACAGTAAAAAGTAACCATTTTATATAATCGAATTTAATTCGGTCATTAATAATAAATTAAAATAAAATCAAGATGCTCACATAAGGTTTCCATATCTGACACTAGATTCTTTAGTCGCTCAAATGAGCGGCTTTTTTCATTGCATAAAAAATAGGCACTCTATTATTAAGTGCCTTTCATTTGTTTATATAACTTAAAAGTAATCCCTCTACTTTTGTTTTTAGTGCTTGCTTGGCAAAACGTAGTACTACATCTTCACCAACTGTTTTTACAATCACTTCACTAAAATGCTCACTTACATTTACCCACTTAACTACCTCAATGTTTTTCTTTGTAAGCATACGCTTTTTATTATAAAAATCATTTCTCAAATCTTTTAATAAACCGTCTACGACATTTATGTAGACATTTGACATTTTTAACTTTTCAAGCGATGAATAATCGTGCTGCAGTGAACGAATGGCCATATCTAATTTAATAAACTCATGTAAAAGACTACGATCCTCACCATTAATCATCAACGTCCACCATCTTTGCGTCTTGTATGTCATTGAATGCAATACGTTTTACGGATATATCAGCATCCAGCAACAATTCTTTTTTATATGGATCCGTCCCTGTTATTAATCCAGTTTTGTCGTGTAAATTATTATTTTGCCACAGCGTAAGAGTAACTAATTTTCGCAATTTAAAGGCACGTTGGATTGTTTGCTCAATTTCTTCTAGTTCCCACTCTGTTAAATCACGCTTCTTTTCATGAAATTGTTCTTCTTTCCATTTTCTAATTTCAACCAAATGTTCTGGCAACATCATAGCTGTCCACTTCATTGATCCGCGGTCTTTATTCATCACAATCACTCTCCATTAATAATCACATTCAGATACGCTTAGGATATCCAAGATATGCACTTTATGAATGTCCATGTATTTGTCCTTGATATGTATTAATTTAGTGTTTGCATCCATTTTCGTGACCATACCTGTAAGTGGTTCACCTTTTTTATAGATGGTGAATACTTTAGTTTTATTTTCTTCCTGTGATCCTGATAATGTGTATGCGATTTCTTCCAAATCAAATTCGTCACGGTCTAAATGTTTTGGTTCTTTTTTCTTTGTAGGTGTTTTTGTTTTAGTAGCCATATTATCTCTCCTTAACAGAACGTTTGTTTGTATACATTATAGAACTAACGTTCTGTTTTTAGCAATAAAAAAATGACCAGGCTCACAAATTTTTGTGATTACCTGGTCAATAACATTATTCTTGAATTGCCTCAGCATACGATAAAATGCCAAGACGTTTCATTTCAGTAATGGCGTTATTAGCTACTACCTGTGTTGCGTATGTCCCTGTAATAAATCTCCATTTACCACCATCTTGAACTACTCGTACATAATCGGCGTTTGCAATTTTATACTTACCTAACGCTTGTTTAGCTGCATTCACTTGAGTCTGAGTTGTATAAGTACCAGATTGAACCCGATACATTTTACCATCGTTAACACCCTCTACAGCTTGCCCTTTGTCATTAACAATAAGTTGAACTTTGATTTTGCTATTACTCGGAACAATAACTGTACCCTCTAACTTGTAACCCATAGGAGCTTTCCAATTAGTAGGAATCTCAAAGTGCGGCGCGTCGTAGCTACTAATCGGCCAATAACCTCCCCAAGTGATACCAAGCTTTTTAGCAATCGCTCCTACTCTTGATAAAGTAGATATATTATATAAATCTTTAGGAGGTGCTACCGCAATATCCCAAGCTCTACGTGAAGTATGGTTACTAGAAAGCGTCCACGTCACCTTTGAACCTGGTCGTGTACGTCCTTGCTCATACAAATAGTTTTGGCGTGCTTGCGATCTGTATGTTTCGGTGATGAAAATATCAGTTATCCCAGCTTTATAACACTCTTGAAATAACAATCGACACGCTAGTTGTGCAGGTGCAGTTAATTCGCTTAAATCTCGACACGTTTCTGTTACACTAACCATTTACAGTTCACCTTCCTTTTTAGCCGCCTTTAATACATCGAATGTTCCTGATGCAGTTAACCCGGCAATAAATCCAGAGATTACCATGACATACATTGGATAATCTGCTAACGGCCAGAATACAAAGCCAACAAAAATACCAATCACAACTGAAGTGATCGGCATGTATTGAGTATTAATGTTGAATGTCTTTTTAAGTACCTCTGCTACCGCTAAAACAATAGCCACCATAACCATTGCAATCATAAAAATGTTTGTTAAATCCATTATTCATCATCCTTTTCTGTTTTTTTGTAAGTGCGTTTTTCCATACGATCCATTCGTCCTTCGAGGGAAGTTAAACTTTTATTCATACCTTCCATAGCAGCAGCAGTTCTTTCGTGAGATTCATTAGAACGCGTTAAATGCTGCATTAATTGTTTTTCACGTTCTTTTGATTCTTCACGATACTGTTGTTCTTGTTCGATTAAACGATTTTCCCTCGAAGAACTATCGCTATAAAGCTTTTTAAAAAAAGCACCACCAAGCAACAAAGCTACGATAGCCCAAACTGCTTGACTAGTAGCTATTTGCCCAGCTGTAGCTACATCCATACAATCACCAATCCTTTGCCCTAAAATAAAAAGCCGTGAGAAGTATCGAGAATCAGTAACATGTACCGTTGCCCATCTCGATTGCTCTCACAGCGCTAAAAAAATGCATAAAAAATAACGCTAAGCTTATGCTTGCGTTTCTGTTTACCTATTCAGCATGCTGGAAAGCGTGTTTGAAGATTAACATGTCATTATTAATTAAAATGTAATCCATTTTATTAATATCTGTTTCCAATCTGTCTAGTGTGCTATCTACGTCATCTACCTTTGTTCGTAAAGTGTTTCGAGCCACATTTATACCCAAATTGTACTCTTCCATATTGGAGCACTCTTCTTTTGCGATTGCATGAATCATAGATTTAGCTAATACTTTTCGACCTACTTTTACAGCATAATTTTGAGGTGCATTGAGTATTTTTTGTATCTTTACTAAATCCACATTACCTCCAATAGGATAAGCTTCACCAGTATTTATAATTACAAAATATTTTTGCTCCATTATATCAATCTCCTTTAATTTGCTTTAATTTTTTACGCTACATCAGAACGTTTTATTTGTGCTAGGTTATACCCCCATTGGTCACGTAAATATACAAAGGTAGCGTTATAAGCTAAGTAGATGCCACGTACTGTATTAGCATCTAATCCTGTTATCCTAGAATTTGAAAAATCTACGTTACCCCAAAAAGTAGTTCTTGCAGATTGTATATTCAGATTATTAAACACATCGATCGTGACACCACCAGAACCATCCGTGGATATAGATGTCATATCAGAAAATGTTATCCTGCGACCTATGCTTATATCTCTAGTCACATTAATATCAGTAGCACCACTTATTGAGCCATCAACAATTATTGCGCCACGCATATTAATTTTTTCTGCATGGATATCGATAGTAGTAGATGTCTGGTTAATTAACGATGCGATTGTATTACCGTTATAATCAGTTGTACTTACCTTTTGGGAAATTTGCCAAGCTTGCTGTGTAATTGTTGATTCAGCATTCGCTACTTTTGTATCAAGTCCATGAAGTTGCGCGCCTTGTGAACTTACAGTAGATTGGATTTGATCAGCACGAATATTGATGGAAGCCATTTCATTAGTAATCCGATTATTTACTGAAAGGTTGATACTATCAGCCTTCACATCAATCTTAGCAATCGATTTATTTAACTGTTCAACCTCTATCGTTATACGGTTATCCGTTTGTGTAATTGCTGATCTAAATTCCTTCTTACTTTCATCGATTACTTCTTCCAACTCTTCTTTTGTATCAGCAAGCTCCTCTTCTGAATCAAGTTCACTATCAGACATAGAGCGAGGTAACGAGTTGCCAAGTGTTACTTCTATTGTCTTTAATCCATCTGTGATTTCATCCACTACACAAATACGTTTAAGTATCCTTGTTTGTAGCTCTAACCCTTCAATTGGCTCGTAAATCAGCCAAACCTTCTCACCTAATGCCTTGTCTATTAACTCGAGTGTATCCAGTTCAAAACTAACCTCTGGATAATCGATAAGTGAACCCTTTGCTTTTTTCAACAGGTTATCGGGATTTGTAAAACGTTCATCACTTATTGGATCAGCTACACGGATTCCCCATATCGTGTGATTCTGTGATATGTAAGTAACCGTTAAATCCTCTTTGCCTGTAGCTGTAACCTTGGTGCGAAGATGTGTCGTATCGATTTTTCTACTGAGAGCTTTAATGTTATGGCCATATCGATACTGTGCACCATTATCAGGTCCAAGCGATTTACTGAAATGCACTCGTTTATTTGGTAGAATCTCAAATTCACAATTAATGGCATCACATATCTGATTCACACATTGGATAATGTTTTTTGAACCGAATTTATCGATTGTTGCTGTCTCCGTAAAATCACACGTTGCAGTCCATCCAGTGCCAGCAAACAGGTAGCTAACAAACTCCTGGCTAGAGTGAGTGCCTCCAAAGGTTTTATCTTTAAACTGGTAGGCTAGGTCAAAGAAAGTCGAGATAGCAAGGATTGTTTTACGCCCTGGCTTATCATCGATTAGCTGCTTTACACGAAAGGTATAATTAGCTGCTGTAACAATTGTCTCTTCTTGAAGGAGGTTAAATCCGGCCTCGTTGTTTGTTTTATTGACTGTAAATTCAAGTGTTGTATTGCCTAGCGTATCTTGTTCAAACAAAGGAGCAGATGTCGTAAAAAAAGGCTCTGTTCGAGTACCAGCGTAGTTTGTAACGATTAGCATGTCTTATCACCAACTAACTTGTATTTCATAGCCTCACATCCTTTCAGGTAAAAGAAAAAGCATCCTCAAAAAGAGAGCATTTCAATATTTAAAATATCCCAGATTATTATGACCTTGAAAGCAAGTAGACGACACTGTAAAAGTGCCGTCTACTGACTGTTCCATTTGAAAGTTAGATATCTGTATTAATGGTTCAACTTGATTACCGTTGGTTACATATATCATTTATTGTTCTCCTTTCTCATTAATACCATTCTCCGAATTTCCCATTTGCCGCAACTCTTGACTTAACTGCTATAACTTTCTCTGTAGCGGCTTCAAGTACTGTGACAGTTTGCTTTCCTGTATACCATGTTCCACCTTTACCATTAGGTATTTTTATAGTTTCCACAACTGCACTACGAGCGTAATCTAGTCCCATTCCCATACTTACTCCCCAATCCGAATCACCTCGGAAAACAGACGTTCCAACAGGATATTTAGGGGTATTTATATACTCAGATGGTAATGGTAATGGTTGGGTATAAATATTATTATCATAAGCATTAATTTCATCTGCTCCACTTTTAACCCATCCTGTATCATTTTTAACTTCATCACCGTCTAAAGTACGATAAAAAGTTCTAGCATAAACTTTCGCACCTTCCTGAGAGATTGCTAATAGTGATACATACTTGTCTTTTTCCTCAATACATGATGCAATTACCGTGTAATAATCTTCTGGAATAGTCATTCCACTAATATATATCGCATAAGTTCCTGATTCCTTCAAAGTAAGTAAATCTTGTTCATCCTTAAACTCTAAGTAATCGCCTACACCATGTCCAGTAACGAAATGCTTCAATAAATCTACTTTATCCTGTGCACCTTGTGGCGTCTCAGCGTCAATATCTTCAGGAACTAAGGTCACTTCACCACTGTTGTCAGGACTTTTACCATTTACTTTTTGGACAGTCCCTTGTTTAATGTTTAACTGTACATTACCTTTTTCGTCAGGTAAGACGTTGTTTACAGAGCTTACGGCACCTTTACCGTCAACACCACGCTGTGCAAGCATTATCCAGTCTGTGTTTGTATTAGTAGGCTTTGAGTTCGCATTAGCTTTAGTAGCCTGCCATGATGAACCATTATCCGTTACAATATTGTTCTTTTCGTACTGAGTAGTCTCGTTCCATACTGTCGCTGTGCCCCAACCTTTTATTGCTTCTGCCGCTTGATCGGCTTGATCGGTTGCGTTATTTGCATTAGTGATAGCTGTATCTGCTTCGGTGATTTTATCATTCACAACTTGTGTTAAATCTTCTTTTGCTTCGTTAATATCTTGTACAGCTTGATTAGCCTTTTGAGTTGCTCCTTCGGCATTTGCGATAGCCGTATTGGTGTCCTGTATAGCATTACGTACTTCTTGTGCTGCACTATTTGCATTCGATGTCGCTGTTTCTGTATCTGTCTTAGCAGTTTCAAGTTGTTGTTTTAGCAGCTCCATTTGAGTCTTTAGTGCATCCAAACTATCAAATAACTGAGTAGCTTCTGTTACTTTATCATTCACAACTTGGATAGCTGTATTAGCATTACTAGTGGCTTTTTTTGCATCAGCTGTAGCTTTATTCGCAGTAGTAATTGCCAAATTTATTTCTTGTATAGCTACAGAAATTTTATCTAGGACAATTTCCAGCGATGTATTTACATTGTTGATTGCCTCTTGTGTAGCTACGTTATTTTCTTCAATTGCCGCTGCTACAGATGTATAGGCATTATTAATAGCATCCTCAATACGTTGTAGTAATTCACCGACTTCTTGATTTCCGGCTAAAATATTAATCTGACGTTGTAAGTAAGCATACCCTGATATAATCCGTTGCCAGTTCTCATTAATCTTTAACCGTTCTAAATTACTAATCGGGTTTTCTGTGTTATGCAATTCTAATGCCAATTCCCTCACACCCTTTCTATTTGTACAGGAATCTAAAATCAAATTCGATTGATTGAATGGTACCGCCTGTTACAGTAAAGATATTGTTTCCTGGCGCAAGCGTTAATAGCTTTTTATTGGTATTCAATATGGCATTCACTCCATTTTTATAAGAGTGAATGCCATTCAAAATTAAAGTATCTGTAGATGATAAAGTTCCATTAAACCTAAACACTTCGCCTGTAGTTACATTTTTTATTTCTAAGTAACTAGAAGTTGTTGCCTTAATGGTTATTTTCAGTTCGCTTTCGCGTGGATCAACCTTTACATTGCCGAAATTCTTTAATGTGAAACTATTAGATGCAAACTTATACTGTAAGTCATCATCCCAAGTTAAACCTTGATTCCACTGCCATTTATCAATGTTCCATAGTTTGAGCTCCTTTAAAGTTGCCGAGCTTTCACCATAAGGAAGTAAATACGTTTCTAACTCAACGGTAAATCTACCTGCAAGGCCTTTCTGCTCAACCTCAGACATTTCACTATTAACAACGAAGTATCGTTTGCCATGTAAAAAAGCAACCTCACTAGGCATAAAATCGAGCTCTCTACCCCATTCCTTACCTGGTAGTTCAAACTCGTACATAGTAGATTGCTTTGTCGGTATGGCTTTATATAGGTAATACGGTTCTAAATCCGTAAATAAGTCAAACGCTCTATCTTCGAGTGTTTCGAAATCTGAGTGGTCTTTTGCGATAAACATAAGATGCAGCTGTATTCTTCTGGTACCATGCTTGATTAGTTCGTTAATCGCTCCAGCTCTTCTTTCAACTTCTGCTACATCTCGTTTAATCTCAATGGGTGAAACTTTAATGTCTCGCGTAATGAAACGCTCCTGAGACAAAATAACTTCAGAGCCATTTGTTTTAACAATTTTCGCATCCATTCTCTACACCCCTCTCATAGAACGCTTCAGATTTACTTTACCAGCTGTCCGTTCATCTACGTAATTTGTTAAAGTACGACCGTCTAGATCAAGTGATAAGTCTTTATCAGCAATGATTTTAAGCAATTGGATAACTTTATCAAACATCGATAGGTCTAGTACTGATTCACTTGTAATGTCTTGTGCACTACTAATAGCACTTCTTACAGACAATCCATCTGTTAAAACGCTTAAATCAGCTTTAGCAGCTTCAGCTAAACTTGCGGCTGCTTGTGCTGCATCAGCACGCATACTAGCAATACCATTTGTAAGACCTTGACCAAAGAACACACCTAACTTATCTGCAACTCGTGAAGGTGAGTGGATATCCAATGTTTTACGAATAGTTTTTTCGATTTCGCTAGACATAGCTTTTACTTCTGACAACATTGCAGGGACTTCAGACTTCATACCGTTACGTAGACCTTGGATAACGTTTGTACCAATTTGATACATAGAAGAAGTCATGGCATTAAACTCGCCTGTAGTACCTGTTTTAATTTGCTTAATTTGATTCAGCCATTCATCTTTATAAGATTCTAGTTGTTTCTTGGTATCGTTTTTAAGAGCATCAATCTGTTTGTTAGTGTCCTCTCTTAAATCCACTAATTGAGCTTCAGCCTCGCTTCTTGCAAGGGCTGTTTTTGTTTTCCAGATGTCATTGTAGTAATTCAATTCCGCAGCAGTCATACTGTTTAAAGCTGCAATTTCAGCGTACGCACTAGGTCCCATTGCTTGTAATTCAGCAAGTAATCCTTTATCGATACCTTTTCCAGCAAGTTCTTGCATGTTTCTCGACCAGGTCGCCATTACACTTACTTGATCTTGTAAGTTTTTAATGAGTTGCTGACTAGTAATTTCAGCCTTATCACCAATCTCGTCAAAAAGATTTTTCCATGAGTAAATATCTTTTGTTCGATTCGCTACAGCATCCTCATAAGCTTTTTCAAGCTCTTTAATACCGTCAATCTCTTTTTGCTGAGCATCTTTAATTTTCGAGATGTACTCATCGTTGAGAGACATCAGTTTTTCATGAATGGCCTGTTTAGTTTCAGCAATCTTATCTTCATAGTAGATACGTTCTTCGCTACCCACTTTATATTGCTGTAGGTACTTTTGATAAGCTGCAAGCTCTTGAGTAAGAGACATCTGATTATATTTTTTCTTACGATCGATGTAATCTTTCTCTTTATCGAACTTCTCTTGTGTAAGCTCGGCCATGGCTTTGTTGTAATTAATTTGAGCTTCAATACGTTGGTCTGTGCCTTCTTTAAACGCTGTAGCAGCATATCTCCAATACTCAGCCTGTTGTTTCGTAGACCATTTTTCCAAACCGATTTGCTTATCTGCAAAATCTTTCAAAGCATCGAATGTTTCTTTTTGCGATTTGGATTTGATCTTATCGATTGAATCAGCTTCTGCTTTGGCAAGCTTCTCTCTGCTCGTTTTAGCATCCTCTTGAATCTTGGTAATCTGGCGCTCTTGAGCAGCAGTTAACTTTTTGTGTTTATCTCCAGCTTTAGCTTTAATCTCTTTAATTTGGGCATCAGCCTTTTTCGTAGCTTCAGCACGTTTTGCTGCGTAATCCTTCTGGATGGCCAGAATTTCTTCACTGTTTTCTTTAGCAGCGTTACTAACGATTCTTTGAGTTTGTTGAATCATGTCTTTAGTGATTGATAGATTTTGGCTAAAATCAGGAATAGCACTTCTTACCATCATATTTGTGGCTTTTTGCACCACATTTGTCGTTGCTTCAATACCTTTGGCTAAACCAATCGGAATCCATTTAGCGATGGCGATCATGACGCGTGAAGGTGAATGGATACCTAACGCAGACTTTACCCATTTAGGTATTAGATCTGTTAACCCACTTAATGCCGATGCTACAGCACCAAATGAATCTGTAATACCTTTGATTAAACCATTTATGATGTCCTTACCTACACTTAATAGATTGATGCCTTCCAGGAATGATTTAGCAGCATTCCAACCTGTTTCAATAACCGTTTTAACACCATTCATTGCAGTTTCAACAACAGTTTTAATACCGTTCCATATAGAACTAATAATCGATTTAATACCGTTTAGAACTGTAGAAATAACTGATTTAATAGCATTCCAGATTGATGAAACAACGCTCTTGATGCCGTTTAGCACACTCGAAGTTACACTCTTGATTGCGTTCCATGCAGAAGAAACCGTGCTCTTAATGTTATTTAGAACCGAAGAGATAACACTCTTAATACCATTCCATATTGTCGAGACAACAGACTTGATAGCATTTAGAACAGTTGATATTACAGATTTGATTCCGTTCCAAATACTAGATGTTGTAGACTTTATAGAATTTAATACTGATGAAATTGTTGATTTAATAGCATTAAAGGTTGTTGTTACAATTGTTTTAATCGCATTTAATGTATTCGTAAAAATACCTTTGATTACAGTCCAAACGGCTTGAAGAAGTGTTTTTGCAGTTGATCCAAACGCTTTTATTGGCCCTAACAATTTACCAACAAAGTAAAGATTGATTACACCCCAAATGGCTTGTACAGCTCCACTTAAGATCTGCTTAATTCCATCCCAAACACCTTGCCAATCACCTTGGAATAAAGATGAGAATGTTTTTATGATGCCGAGAATCACATCAATTGCGCCTTGGATAACGTTTTTAATAGCTTCCCATGTTGAAACAATAAGAGCTTTCACAACTGGCCATACAAACTGCATTACTGTCCCAATTGCTGACATCACGGTAGTAACAACTGTACCGATTGTGCTCCAAACGGTGGACGCTGTAGCCATAATACTTGCTTGGTTTTCATTCCAAAATGAAGTGATTTGTGTCCAAACTGAAGTAATTAAGTCACCTACAGCCGTTACTGCCGTTGAAATTGCTGTTTTTATAGCTTCCCACACAACTTGCACTTGGCTTCGGAAGGTTTCATTTGTTTGATATAGTCCCACAAATATCGCGACAAGACCAGCTATAGCTGCAATAACTAAACCTATAGGACTCGTTATAAAACCGAACGCCGCTCCTAGCTTTGGCAATACTGTCGTTGCTAATCTGCCTACTGTCGCACTAAAGTTAGTAAATAAAGGTGTAACAGTTTTAAAAGATTTTCCTAGGATACCAACTAATTTTCCACCAATGCCCTTAAATAAAGTGCTGAAAGCGATAAGGTTAGGTATGATTGCAAGCAGAGCACCACCAAACGAAATAAATCCAGCTATCAAGACACCAATCGCTCGGTTTCCTTCCATCGCTGAATTCACAAATTCTAATACTTTATTCGCTATGTCGATAATGGTTGCACCAAGTGGAGCCATACCGATACCTAAGTTAACAAGGAAAGTAGTTAGGTTACCGATTAATTTTAAGACGCTTGGTGCCGTTTGATGTACATAATCAAGAAACTGTTGAAATCCTTGGTTTTGACTAAGTGTCGCAGACCATTCTTTAAATCGGGCCATCATCGAAACTAAACCATCCATCATGTCAGATGAAGATCCAGCAAATGCACTAAAGAAATAAATAACTCCAGCTGTTGCATCTCTGAAAATAGCACGAACTTTCGGCATGTTTGTATTAACATAATCCATAAATGCTTGGAATTTCGCACTACCACTTAATCCGTTTGCCCACTCAGCAAACCTTGCAGTCATTGCTTCAAAGCCTTTTGCGGTTGAATCAGCTAAAGGAGCAAATGCTGTAAACATGGTTAATAATCCTTTTAGTACATTCCCAACAGAACGAGTAAAAATCTCAAGCATTGGACCACCTGAAGTATTTAGGTACTCCAAAAACTTCTGAATTGGCGGTGTGCCTATAGCTGTATTAAGTTGCGTCATTAAGTTAGCTACTGCTTTTGCACTTGTAATAAACAAAGGCTGCAAGGCTTTTAATAATGTATCAGTTGCCTTCATAGCACTTGTAAATGCTTGCAATACCGGCTTTTCAGTAGCTTTTACTAGGGACTCATAAGTTTTCTTTACAGCATCAAAAGAATTTTTCGCCTTTTGCTGAACCGCGTTTAACTTTGCTTCCTCATCAAATAGCTTTGCAATTGTAGGAATCGCTACAGCGGCAAACGCTCCGGCTGCACCAGTTGCGGCAGTTAACCCTCCTGCTAATGCAAATGTAGAGCCAGCGACAACACCAATCATTGGACCTAAATTCGCAATAGCTACAGCGACATTGGATAGTAACGGTGATAGTGCTGGAAAGACAGTCATCATTGTGCCCATTACTGTGTGTTGCATTAACTCACCGAATGCACGGATATTTACTGCAATCCGTTGAATTTTTCTTTGGAAATCCTCAATACGAGCTTCAATTTTTATGACCACCTTGTCTCGTGATAGAGCAAGCATTTTTGCCTTTACTTCGGCTGTTTTTCGCTTAAATTGTGCTACATCGGCACCGATATCAACACGTACATCATTGGCTGATTTTTTAATTGTGCTTTGTACTTGCTTCATTTTTGCCATGAACTCAGTGATTCGAGCGCCTATCTTAGCCGTAAAGTTACCATTCATGAAAGCCACCTCATTTCATCGTTAAATTTTGAGCCCAAGCTTTCATGTCTGCTTGTGCTTTTTTGTAAAGCGTTGTGTCCATCTTCTTCGATTCCTTCCAGTCCTTATCACCTTCAAGAATTCGTTTGCGAGCTTTTTCAGCATCGAATAGATCAGTAAGCTTAAGTCGTTTCGCGTTATCAGCTTTTCGAATGTACATTGCCTGTATAGCAAGGTTTTCATAATCGCTTACCATTCGCATTTGAGCGCCTTTTAAGAGAGCCTTATACTCGTTTGGAGTCCATGACATGATTTGCTCAACGTCAAATACACCTAAATATTCAGCAGCATTAGATATGACATCTAGCCACTCTAAACCATCTACTCGATTTCCGTCTCCGACTCTGCTTCCATATCTGACTCCAGTTCTGTTTTCGCATCCAGTAAAATCTGAACAGCCTTCTCGTTCTCTACTTGCTCTTCTTCTGAGCCTATTGATTTGAATAGCTCTAAGTTCTTCCAAAACGTCTTCGCATCTTTTTTGAAAAAACCTGAAGCGTTAATCTCCTGAAATGCTTCTTTAAATAGCTTTTCTGTATCGCCATCTTTTTCGATACGTTCTTCTAAAGCAGCCTCAATTTGTGTCATAGAAGGGCGTTTACTTAGATGTGCTAACCCACAATCCCAAAACGCTTTTAAAGCATCTAAATTAAATTGCAATAACCCCTGATAGATTGAGATAAAGCCACCAGTTTCGTTACCTTCCTTATCAGTTTCGTTGTAGTTTTTGTCTGCTAAGTTTTTGAAAGCGAATCCGTATTTTGCGTCGCGTTGATCTTTGCCAATTTTTAATGTAGCCATGTGTAATAGCCCTCCTAGTAATTTAAATTCAATAGAAAAAGCACCCATAAAGAGTGCTTGGATATTATTAAGCTGTGACAGTCACTGAAACTGTAGTTGTTTTACCGCCACTTGCCGTAACAGTTACTGTCGCTGTTCCAGCAGATACACCAATTATTAATCCTGTAGCTGAAACCATTGCAACAGATTCATCGCTTGATGTAAAAGTAACATTTTTATTAGTTGCCTCTGTCGGAAGAACTGTAACTGTTAACTGACGTGTACTGCCCACTGCGACTGATGTAGTCTGAGGTGAAACTGATACATTTGTAATAGCAACGCCAGACGTTTGATCCTTACCGAATTCACCTGTCTTTTCGCCAGGAGCTTCAAATCCGTAAGTAGCAAATTCAATTACCGAATCAGGCAATTTAGGTAACTGCCCTTCTTTAGATTCACCGATTACCTGCAGAGTCCCTGAAATCTCTTGGAAGTTATCACCAGGATTCGATTTTTCAACAGATTCAACTAATGTGTAAGCGAAGATAGCGTCATGAACCTCTTCATCAGCTTCATTTTTTACCGTATTCAAGTCAACTTCCCAAACTTTCAGTTGCACTTTTTTACGGATCGCATCTAAGATATCTTTTTGCCCCGGATCGTTTTTATCACCAAACATCGTTACTTCAAACGATTCACTTGATTGACCATAGGCTACAATACGCCCAAATTTCGTTTGTTCATCTACTAGCTCATTCTCCATAGAGTGGCTATTCTCGGTTAAATGACCAATTAGAAAGCCATCTTCACCTAATGCATTCGTAGCAAGTTGTACAAGTAAGACCGTATCTTTACCGTTTTGCATGTGTGTTTTCCCTCCTAAAATAAAAACAGCCCCGCAAGGACTGTTAAATGTTCTGTATTTTATATTGCATGACTAAAATGCCGTGCTTCACGCCAGGGCTATTATCGTCTATAACACGAGATTCACGTCTTGTTATATTTAATACCTTTGTACCTGGTATCAGGTAATTACGAGCCATTAGAGTACTCTGGCAAGCTGATAACATCTCATAAGTTTTACGCTTACCGCTGTAATCATCGTTGTCTTTCCACCAAGTGTGAATCGTAAATGTAATTGTTTCAATATTGCTTGTTTTGGTGTCAAATGGTGATGAATATGGCTCTGATATTGTTACATAAGGATAGGGTGTATTTTCATCTACAGCATCGTACACACCTAAATCCTCATCATCTTTACGAGTGATATTTGTTATTGCTTCACAAGCTGTTAGCTTCTGATACATAACTTTCTGTAAATCGAAGAAAGGCAAGGTATAATAATTCGTCATAAGCCTAATCGCCTCATTTCTTTCATGAAATAGTCTCTTCCGGCATCAACAGCTGGACCCCAGAATGGTTGAGCCTTCATACCATCTGTTTTTACATAGCGACCAAGTTTAGTGCTGTAGTAAGTCCATGGTGTTTTACGACCATTTCCTTTCTCTGCATAAATCCCAGTACCGTATTCGACGTAAATGGCATAGTGTACACCTACTGTAACAACAGCGTTGTACTTACCAATCATCTTCATTTCAATGGAATCTCGTAAACTACCGTCATCAACAGGAGCTAATGCCTTTGCATGTGTTTGAATAAGTCTAGCAGTCTCGTAAACAATATCTGAAACTTCATCAAGCAAGCCCTTTTCAAATCGTTTAGCTGCTTTCAACAGTTGGCGTCCGCTGAATGTAATTTTAGCCATTACTCTGTCACCAACTTTAAAGCCACACGCATAATTTCATGTTGCCCTCCTTGATCTTCAGGACGACCTGCAAAGGCATATATCTCACCTTCATAACGCAGACGCATATTAGACGTTAAATCAGTTCGATACGGGTAGTACATGTAGCGTTCAAGTGGGTTACCTAGCTGTTGTGCGTAATATTGATCTTTGCTTGTTGGTGTATCCACAAATGCCTCGCTTGTTTCAACGGGTACCCATTCAGTTTTAAAGTCCCCAGCACCGTCCGATACCTTCTTTTTCTGAACAACTTCAACTTCATGAGGAAATTCATCGTAAGGCACGGAATCTCACCTTCTTATAAGGGCGTAAATATGTCCAAATGGCTTTTGGAAACTCTGTATCATAGGAATACGAAACTGTCCCCATCGTGCGCCCTTTCAGACCTGTTGTTTGCATATTAAACTGAATAGCTTTAGCAATAAACAAATGAACGCCTTGAGGCATTTCTTGGGGCTCCCACTTACCATTACAATGGTCTTTTGCCACATCAAATAAAATAGGAGCCATCGCACGATAAAACGCATCATGCTTAGCTCCAGTAACTTCATTCAATTGTTTAAGTTGATCTATTTCATCTTGTGTCGGTTGCCACATAAGACCACCTACTTTTCTGCTTCATTGTCAGTTTCAGTTTTCTTTGTTGAAGCTCGTTTAGGCTTTGGTGCTTCAACTTCCTCAAAATCCTCTGTACGTAAAAGACGGGCACCGTGTTCCTCAGTGACCGCCCATGTAATATCTGTTTTTAAGTTTTTAACAAACACTTAGAACCCCTCCTTATTCTGGTCGTTTTGCTGATAATACTGCTAATGCTTCTGGTCGAGTCACTTTGGCACCGTATAAGTGAAGGCCTTTTACAGCATCAGCGAAACGTTTCTCCATACGGTAACCTTCTACTTGTGCCGCTTGCTCTGCATACGTCCATGCCATGTTATGACCAGCAATAATTTTTGAGTTTGCTTCAACACCTGTTCCTGCCTCAACAGTAGGTGCATTGTTAGATTTCATTAATAAGAAACCTGCAGCACGACCAACCACACCATTAATTAAACGATCGTCAGCTGGTAGTGCACCAGAACCTACAAAGCGGTCATCTTTTAATAGCAAGCCCTCAAACCATGGTGAAAGAACAGCGAAACGCCCTTCTGTTGGAATATTGGATTCATCCAGCTTAGTTGAAAGGTCAACAAGGTATTCATAAGCATTTTCTTTTGTTACTTCAATTGGTGCAGCGTCAGTACCAATCGTATTTATAGCATGTACATAATGAGATGCGATAAATTGATCTGCTACATTTGATAATGCATAAGCAGCCTCACGCATTGCAGCATCCATTAGTTTTGGATTCTGTTGGATTTTATCTAAGTCATCAATTTGGAAGTTGAAGAATTTAGATTGGTCGATTACAAGATTTCGAGTGTGGTCTGAAAGTTCTTCAGGATCTACCATATCTTTATTACGAGTATAATCACCTACTGATACAGCGCCAATACCATTAATTTTCACTGTATCACCATAAGACTTGATTTCACCTTCATAATCGCGATTAATAACACCAGCTTGACCGAATACTAAAGACTTTTGTAAGTTGTGTAATAGTCGAGCTGACCAGATTGTTGGAATAAAGTTTGTTGTTGCCATATTGATGTTTCCTCCTTACCGATAATCGGTTATAGTAATTTGTTTTTTACGATCTCATCCCAGTTGGCATTGATTTCATCAGGTGTCATTTTCATAACAGCTTCTTTTGTCAATGCTGTAGGATTACCGCCTTTTGGTGGTGGTGGTGTTCCACCGTCTTTGAAGCGTTTGTCCACTTCAGCTTGAACTGCAGCATTGAATTCAGCTTCAAGAATACCGAGATTAGCTGTTGTCTTCTCTGCATCTCCGCCTACAAAGAACTCTACTAATTTACTTGGTAAGCTCTTTGTTGTTGCTATAGACAATGCTTGGTTGAAAAACTTTTCATGTGCAGCTTCTTTTTGTGACTGCTCAAATTGTGTTTTAAGCTCACGTAACTGTTTAGCTTCCTCCGATTCAGGTGGATAACGCTTTGAAATCTCCTCTTCAAGTTTCTTTGGAAGAGTTTTAGTTTCATATGTTTTAAGGGCATCAGTTACTCGAGTATCAGCAAAGGACTGTAAATAGCTCTTACCTTCTGCATTTTCGTTCAGGAAAGCTTGAACCGATTCAAGTGTCAATGTAGCCCCTTGACCGTTTCCATTATCTCCTGGTGGTGGGTTATCCCCCGGAGGGTTTCCTTCGCCACCGTCTGCAAGCATTTGAATATCTAAAGGTAATAAAGTTATTAAATTGAATGGATTTAGATTGTGCTTCATGATTTCCTCCTTGCCCAATTTAGTTACTCGTATGAATCCCTAAACTGTTCAAAAGTGTATTTGTTCTCGTTCTTTATAGCGTCTACGAGATGAAAGACAAATCGTTATTCGTTACATGCAATTGACTTATTAGCCCACATAACTGTTTGCTCTAGATTTGTTTGAGCTAATGATTTTTCACGGCTATTAGGGCATAACTCATCAATCATGTGCGCCAACTCTTTCGCCTTGCTCCTAATAGCTTCATATCGTGCTGTTTGGTCACCTTTTGGTGGGTGATAGGAATAACTGTTTTCAATTACCGGATTAACATAATCTCCAATTTTCATCATCATTACCTTCTCTCAGATTTATTTACTAGAAAAGCTCTAGCAGCTAGATACGTTGTTTCTCATATGGATCACCTTACCTTTCTGCTATAACAGTAATTGCCCACACAATAAGAAGTAGCCACAAAGTAGACCACCCGGGATGGTTATAGATGATTTCTAGTGCTTCAACCATGTTCACACCTTCTTTCGTCGAGGTCGCATAAACGCTTTTACGTGCCAATGAGAGTCAGCAACGGCTCGTTTAGGCACTTCTGCAACAACAGGCTCACGCTCTGCGAACATTTCATGGTTAAACAATTCAGTTGGTAATGAACCTTTTCGTCTTGCAACAATAATTCCATTAAACAGGAGTGCAATAAAACCAAAAATACAGACGATAATTAAAAACCCAATGAACTCTAACACGCTATTCACCACCTTTTAGACATAATAAAAAGCCACAACTCATTGCGAGTATGACTTTAGTTAGCACCTAAACCGTGTATATCTATTTTTAAATCTTTTTCAAAGGAACTCCTAAGATAAATATCACAATCCATTTTGACAACTGTACATATAATAAATTAAAAAGAGGAGGGAAATTATTATGTCTCAGGAATTTGGTGGTTATGGTGGCTGGGGTGGCGGTTCAGCATTTGCGCTACTTATTGTTCTATTCATTCTTCTGATTATTATCGGCGCTACTTTCATGCATAGAGGTTACTAATACCCGATACCACTAACGCTCATAACTATTGTAAGGGAATACTAATTTAACCTTACACCTTCAAATCTTTACTAAGGATCACTATCCTCCGAGTGATCCTTTTAAATTTCCCACTTTCTATTTCATACTCATCCTTTCTTAGTCAAAATAAAAAAAGCCACTATTCAGTGCCTTCTTTGACATTTTCATTTAAGTTCTGAATGTCTCTTAATGCTTTACCAAGAAGTGTTGTGTCAATGTAACCTACATTTTCCCCAGCTATTTTAACAACTAAATCATCGTCTATTTCAATATTTGAAGCCTGAATAGTTGCTGTTTCTGAAGCTTCATTGATTTTATCTGCAAGACTCTTTTCATTCTCTTTAACCATAAGTGCTTTGTGCGATGCTAGCGCTTTATTCAACTCTGCAATTTCGTTGATATCACCTTTAAACGTTTCAAAAATTTCTACTTCGCCAATTGTTCTCGATACTGTATATTCCATCTTCTTCATCCTTTCTTAGACAAAATAAAAAAGCCGTATCACCTACGCCTTTGTAATATCGTTATAAAGTTGTTGAACAGCTTCGTGTAGAGCATTTTCAAACACTGCCTCTGCCTCAACTTCTCCGCCATGATCTTCTATACTTTTAATTAATTTAAATTGTATCAAGGCTGCTTCACTGCTTTTTAATTTGGGCTCAACTCCAGCTTCACCCATTCCTGTTAAGGCTGTTGATAATAACATAATCTTTTGAAGTTCATTCATAACCAATTACCCCTCTCCACTAAATTGTTTTCTCCACTCTTCAAAACTCATAAATGGCACCGTAACACTTGGAGGTTTTACCTCTTTATAAGCTTTATTAAATGCCTTTTTATATGTTAAACCCATATCTTCCATGTAAGCGTCAATACGTGCAGCAAGCTTCTTCTGGTACGTGTCGTCCATGTAATCTTTGCCTCTGCGATACTCAGGTAACTTACCATTCACCATATAAATCGTATGACAACGACATTGTATATCCATTGATGCAATGCCCCATAACCTCGGTGCTTTCGATTTCCACTTACCGTAATGAAAATAACCATCTTTATCAGCTTTCTGGCCGTCCAGCTTTCTATGAGACTTACGAACCTGTGTATCAAGTGAGGACATCCATAACTTAGTCAGCCTTGCAGTTTTACTTACTTGTTCTTCTACAGCTAAATCAGCTTGAGAACGTATACGACCACCTTCTGTACGAGCCACTAGAATCGCTTTCTTCCTTGTCCATCCCATAGCATTTTCAATCCTGATGGCCATGTCAGTGTAACTCTCACCAGCTTGTAAGCTTTGGGCTATTTCGATGTTCAATCGCCTGATAATATTGTTCCTGTGCTCTTCAAAGACTTTTGGAAGCGATAGGAACTCAACTGGATTATCTATTGCCGTTTTAATTACTTCTACTGAAGGGATTTTAAAGCCCATTTCCTCTCCTGTTGACTGTTGTAAGAGGTAAGCCATCATTAAGTATCTCTCGATGTAAAGGCGTTCCTCTGACTCTCGTATGAGCTTTATAACAGCTTTGTAATCGGCATTAAGCTGTTGGGCTATCAGTTTCATTTCATGGTTAAAACGGTTGTACTTGTTTACGTCTGTCCAGGAGGCTTCACCGTTTCTACCAAACTTGCGGTGCATTTGAAGCATTTGGTCGAGAATGGCTTTTAAACGCTTGTTAAAGACTACTTCAATGTCTTTCTCAGCCTTCTTTTCCATCTCGTCTAAGATTTTATTAATCTCTTGTTGATTCATTGCTCATCAACTTCTTTTGGATCATTCTCGTCCTCGTCTAATGGTCCAACACCATTACCATATATCTTAGCGTCCTTTTGCATCTCTTCAATCTCATAGTCCACATCATCAACAATAGACATCTTAGAGAGACGTGTACGCTCTGAAACTTGACCTTGTAAAGCCTGTGAAGCTTGAGCCTCTGACAATAAATCAATTGGAATATTTCGCTTGTATTCGAACCACAGTTTCAAGTAATCATCTTTTGAACAGATTCCCTTCTTGGCCCAGGCACTGCACAGTACTTTAAATTGATAACGTAAAGAAGTTGTAAACTTTCGCTCCATCGTTTTACATTTGTTCTCAAGTGCCATCAGCTTAAATTTCATTGCTACTCCACTTGCATTCCCAGCAAACGATTCATCACTAAAGTTCACGCTCTTAGCTAATCTCATGATATTTTCTTCTAGGCGGTTCAAATGGTTCTCAATCATCTGGTCATTAACTTCTTTGGTAAGATAACGAATGTCATCATCCTCGCCCATCAGCTCAAAAATGCCTGTCCGTGCAACCTTCTGTGCATCTTCTTCATCCATGCCCATTCCTTTAAGCACCAGGTATGCTAAACGCCACTGTTCGATTTCATTTGAAGCATCTGAAAAAGTACGGTCATAAGCATCGATTAGCTTATAAACTTTATCAGCATCACCCTGTAGCTCTTCATTGTTTGGAATGCCGAATAAAGGGCAGTAATCGAATAAGTGCATTCGTTCATCCTTCAAGACAAATGGTGAATCTTTATCAGCACGTGTATAGAGCTTTTCTGTTGTAGCATCGTAAAACACCAGCTGCTCTATTTCTACTTTGTCACCTTGTGCATCGAGTTCAGCACTTTTAAAATACCGAAGTGCATATTTAGGTTCACTCACGTCAGTCGGTGAGAGGATAATTGTTTCCCACGGATCAATTACCATCGCCCGTTCATTTCCATCTGTATCGATGTAAAGTAAGCGCGCAGAATAGCCACAAATTGCAGTCTTCTTGCCTGACTCACTGTCTAGGTCATCGACAGAATTACGCAAATTAAAAAGCTCAATTGCCTCTGAAAGTTTAATAAGGCTTTGAGCTTGTTTGTCCACCACGTATGAAATTGGATTACCGAACATGTAGCCCACTTTTGTGTCTACAATATCAGCATCAAATGCGTTATTTAAAGTGTTGTTGACCTTATCATCTACGCGTTGAACATAAGCATTGCCTTGAGCGTAGTCTACTGGTTTACGTGTTAAGATTGGCACGGCAGATAGTTCTGCTTTGTATCGGTTGTAGTTGAGTAACCGTTTGTTTCTTTCGGTCTTTGTTTCTTCCACTAGCTTATCGAGTAGTAGAGGCGTAACGCCTTTTTCATCGATGTATGTGATATATTCGTTCATACTTACGCCTCCTTATTTCGAATTTGCACCTTTCACACTTGCCACTTCATAATCATCTAACCCGTACCACATTGCAGAAAATGTATGAGGGTCGATGTTAAATTCATCCTCAATGATTTCATCTGTTTTGGAATCCTTTTTGAAGGTTAATTCCTTCAATTCTCGTATTGTATTCACGCATGCTTCAGAACAAATGATTCGCTTGAAACGTTTCATCTTCTTTGTATTTTCAACACGTGTGAGCTTCTTACAAGAATACATCCGGAAGCCACGTTGCTTGAAATAAGCGATTGTTTTCGGCTCAGCATTATCAGCTTTAATAATTGATTTCTTAAGTCCTAACTCTTCAAGCTCATCGGCAGTTTTATCATCTGTCATGCCTCGCTTGTAATACTCCTCATAGATATACAGCCACTTATTTTCGTGGTCTACTACCATACGCAATACAGCATTGTAAGAATCAACAAAACCAAAGTCCATGCCGTTCTTTCGAATTGGTTTTCTAATCAGAGCTATTTCGTTCATTACCTGGTCGTGAGGCTTTGTTTCAAACTGCGGTAGCACTAATACCCCATTGACACCGAAACGCCCTTTACGTGCAATCCTGTGTAGGTCTGGATCGTATGTAGCCATCTCATCCAGCTGCTCAATGTAGCTCGCTGGTAAAAACAAATTATCATCTGCAGTAGAATGATGATAATACGTGTTGTTCACAATGATTGTTCGTTGTTTGTAAAGCTCCTCGTCGTCCAAGACAAAGTATTCTTCCATCTCATTCTTAAAAAAGTGTTTATATGTCCAATTCCCTTTTGAAACTGGATTGGTGGAAAGGATAATAAACAGGTCTAATGTTGGGTGTCGCAAACGTCCCAATAGCTCTTTGAACCCTGCGTACTTAATCTCACTACATTCCTCTAACCAAATAAGCGAAATGTTGTTGATGGACTTTAGCTTTTCTGGTTTATCCATACCTCGGAAGATTATCTTTGAACCGTTTGGGAACTTCACTGTCATAGGCGATGAACTTGTCTTCACCTTTCCAGAGAGCCCAAGGTCCTCAATTATTTCTGTAAACAAAGAAAACGTACTGTCCCTGTGCGTGTCGTAAACTTCACGAACGACTAGAGCAGTACGCTTTTCTTCTAACAACTTTAAAAGTATTTTGAGTGCTACATGATATGATTTCGAAGATCCGTATCCTCCGACAAGTAGTTGAGTTTTACAACGCCAGTCAAAAAGGAAGTCTTCGAAATGTGGATTCACTTCTTTCTCAACTGCTGTCGTCATTTTCTCAGCTCCTTATGCATTTCATGTATGTGATATTCGTTTTGGGTTTACATAATTTCAGTTTTAGGAAGTTGAATATTTCTGAAACCCTGTTGTATCAACGTTCTTACAACTTCACTTTTTATTCATTATGCAAGATTTTATACATCGTTGATTTATCAAACTTTAAGCCTGCTGACCAATTTTATTTCCCGATATTTCTTGCATAAAATCACTCACGTTTTTTACCGACAATTTTAATTTCAATCGGCCCATTTTGTTCATCCGTGCCAAGCTTTTCAATTTCCACTTTCGTTTTATCAATTGATAGTTGCATCTGCTCAAGTTTAAGCCTGCGCTCGTCAGCCTCATCAGCTAACTTGATAAAATGATTAATGGAAGTACGCAACTCACTAATAGCTCTTGATTGAGCCGTTAGCAATTGTGCCTGTCGTTCCCAAGCAAATTGGAACTCATACTCAACCTCTTGAGACGGGTTTTTACCACCTTGCATTTTCTCACGTTTCAGCTCTTTTATCATTTCGTCTTTCGACTCGACATGCATGATTTTCTGAGCTCGCAAGATTGCAGCATATTGAATCGTAATCTGATCCCACATTAAGTCAGCAGCAGACTTTGCATTCATCGCTTCGATGATTTCCTGAGTTTCGTCAGGAAGATACTTCGCGAAAAGCCCGTGATCTAGTTTAGGATTGTTCCGACTGGAGAATTGATTCTTCGGGTTCGGGTTGCCACTTCGCTTTCTCGGACCTTTAGATGTAGCATCTTTTTTGGGTGGTTGCATCTTTTTCTTTTCGGATGCATCTTTTTTAGTTGCAACCTTCTTCCACCCTTCTCGGCTCTTCCGGCTTTTCAGTGTGCCCTCTTTTACTCCGTGCTTTTCTGCTAGCTCAATTAATGTGATTCTTGAAGTTTCCCATTCTTTTCGAATAACGTCCCAATTTGTCATGTCATAAACAACTCACTTCCGTTCCTGTTTAGGATTTTTTATGTAATTGCATTAACGAAAAAACCATTCACGCTTAATGCGTGAATGGCTTATGTGTAGGGCTTCCATCATTTTTTCGATACTATACCCCTTCACTATATAGGTTGGCTCGTACGGGGTTCGTATGGGTATTAGGCTTCTAACTGAATATTTACAGCAATATTTTTGATTTTCTTTTCTGCTTTATCCAAGTGTTCTTGTACCGTACTTTTAGCTATTCCTAATTCTTCTGCTATCTCCTGCATGCTTCTCATGTGCGCTGTGTGAAGTAAGTAGCACGTTAACTGTCGCTCGGTTAAATGTTGGATTACTTGCATCACTGCTCGTTTACGGCTTTCGCTAATAGTTCGATGCGTCGTAGGTGCTATATCAAGGCAAGGGAATATCTCTAGGTCTAGTAAGGCTCTACGAGAATATGCCGATTTAGTTTCAACGGCTTTACTGTAAACGTCTGGTTGCTCTCCAGTCTTCATCCATCGGATAGAATAATCCATGTCGGCAATAATTTGATTAGCTATTTCAACTTTCAAAGGGTCGTCCATCTTTGACTTATCACGTTCCATCGATTTCTTGGCTTTTTTGTATTGTAAAATTAAATCAATCAATGCCAAGCACCTCGCTCATACGTGCTTTGACAGCTTCCATCAATGCTTCCTGTTGTTGTTCCTTACCTTGCAGAACACTCATTACACGCTCATCTATGCTGTCTTTTAACACAAGATGATGGACAACTACAGTTTCTTTTTGCCCTTGTCTATGAAGCCTTGCATTGGCTTGCATGTATAGTTCTAAACTCCAGTTCAATCCATACCAAACGATTGTGTGCCCACCGTCTTGCATGTTTAAACCATGCCCTGCGCTCGCTGGATGTGCTAGAAGGATTTCAATTTCACCATTGTTCCATTTCTCAATCGTGTTAGAATCATCAAGCTCTCTCGCTTGTATGAATTTCTTCTTGATACGTTCAACATCATGCTTGTAATTATAAAACACCAGGATTGGCTTACCTTGTGAAGCCTCTACAATTTCCTCTAAGGCATCCAATTTCACGCTATGGATAATCTGCACACCGTCTTTATCGTTATAGGCAGCACCACTCGATAGTTGTAAAAGCTTATTACTTAAAACAGCTGCTGTTGTTGCCACAATATCACCATCAGAGAATTCCAGTAGCGAATCCTTTTCAAGTTTGTCATACAACTCTCGTTCTTTTGGCGATAGCTCTAATTCAACAACATTCATAACTGCTGCAGGTAAATCTTTCAGGTAATCTTTCGCTTTCATGGATAAACAAATATCATCAATCTTGCTATAGATTTGTTGCTCAGAACCTTCTTGTAGCTCAATGTGATATACACGATACGGATCCTGCTTGAAATACTTGCTTTTATATTTCGTAAACGTCTTTTCCAGCCGCTCACCCATATCAATCAAATAAATCTGTGACCACAAATCGATTAAACTATTTGGTGCTGGTGTTCCAGTTAGACCTACAACTCGTTTCGTTCGAGTTCGCACTTTACGCAGTGCCTTGAATCGCTTAGAGCTTGGATTTTTAAAACTGGACAATTCATCAATGACAATCATATCAAAAGGCCAAGTCTTTCCGTTTTCGTAGTAAGAAACAAGCCATTCAACATTTTCACGATTGATCACGTAGATGTCTGCATGTTTTTGAAGGGCTTTTCGTCTTTGCTGTTCGTTTCCAAGAACCTTGCTTATTTTTAAATGCCTCAAGTGCTCCCATTTTGCAACTTCACGTGACCATGTATCTTCTGCTACACGTTTAGGTGCAATCACTAACACCTTCTCGACATCAAAGTAATCATGTTTTAATTCATCAACAGCTGTAAGTGTTGAAACAGTTTTACCTAAGCCCATATCAAGTAATAATGCATAGGCTGGGTTCTCAATAATCTTTTCGATTGCAACCTTCTGGTATGCGTGTGGTATAAACTCAGTCATAGTTCATCCCTCAATTCAACTATAAGTTTATCAACCGACGGTTTAGAATTCAAGCAAAAAACTCTGCACTTTAATTGTTTTAGGGTTTCTATCGTTTTCACTTGAATTGGTGATAGCTTACCTGTTTCATTTTTCAACTCTGCAAAAATGATTTGTCCGTTTGGTAAGATGATTATTCGATCAGGTACGCCTTTATTTCCCGGGCTCACGAATTTGAAGCATTGCCCTCCTAGTTTTTCAATTTCACGTTTCAAATAATTTTCAATTTGCGATTCTCTCATGTCTGATTTTTACCTCCATGTTGAAAGTAAACAAGGTCAACAATTTTACATACGCGTATAGAGTAGTATTGATTTAGGCGTATTAGGTATATGATATTTACATATATTCCCTATACTATATACCTAATATATAAAATACATCTCAATAGATAATATTTGTTTACTTTGTTTACCTTTATATATAAAAGCAGTAACCGCAAGGGTTTAGGTTATCGAGAACCGGCAACAAACACTGTTTACCCTTGTTGTCTTTGTTTACCCACTTTAATACACTAGTGTATTCTACTCTGTTGCCGTTTTTCGACTTTGTTGCCGTTATTTTTATAGTTTGTTTACCCCGTATTCTGGTAAAACTGTTACTTTTCTGTACGTATAAAAGCTCGCTGTGTGCCGTATTCTGCCCCGAATTTCAGGGTAGATTTGTGAGGTTTCCAACCTGGTAAAGTAGCCAAAATCGAATTTATTTCCCGAGATTCATGCATCGGAAATGAGCCTCTATCCTTCCCTAAACACTCGCACCAAATTTCTAATGCACATACTTTTTCACGTAATCTTGTATTGGATTTTTGTGTTTCTAAGGCTTCATTCTTCTCTAAAAGTTCCTCTTCTTCCTCTGAAAAATCATCGGAAAATTCGTTTTCTCGCATGGCTAATTTGCGGTCGTTAATCGACTTTTTATACCAATCTGATGTAATAGGTTTTTCCAAGAAGCTAAGAATCTGTCCTGCATACGTCGACTCTACTGTATGGGCTAACTGCATAGTAAGTGCCTCGGCCGCCATCGCCTCTTCCAAGTATAAAGGCGAACCACTTTTAAACAGATGCACTGCCTCTGCCCAAAGTTGATCGATTTCTTGTTGCCCTTTTTCGCTATCAAGTTCTTTCCATTTACGCTTACTATTTGTTTGCACTTCAACTGGTAGAAATCGACGGTTACCAGTACGATCACGTAAAAACTCATGTTCATTTGTAGTACCTATAAAGATGCATTGGCGCGGAAACTCTTCAGGTCGTTTACCGTATGCAACACGGTACCTGTCCACTTGTTTAGATAAGAATTGTTTAATCGTTTCTACTTCACTTTTCTTCGTTGCAGCTAGTTCGCCCATCTCCATAATCCATACACCATGTAAGCTCTCGTAAGCTTCTTTACCATGAATGGATGTCAGGCTATCGCTGAACCATCTACCGCCAAGCATGTTAAATAGCATGGATTTACCAAGCCCCTGTGGACCGACAAGGGTTAACATGAAGTCGTATTTGCAACCTGGTTCAAAGATCCGTGCAACTGCTGCAACTAATGTCATTCGTGTAACAGTTCGTACATACTCAGTATCAGCAGCACCTAAAAAGTCAATCAGCAATGTTTCAACACGGTTTATGCCGTCCCACTCTAAAGTATTCAAGTAATCTCGCACAGGATGGAAAGTATTTGCACGCTGCACCCCACCTATTGCATCCGCAATCTTAGAGTTGCCTGTAATGGACCACACCATATCTAAATAGTTGCGTAGATCCTCATCGTCACCATTAGACCAACCAACACCTTTTTCTTTCTTGCGCCAAGGCAAATCTCTTAGAACTTCCGGCTGTCTACTAAACTCGTTGAAGGCAAAGCATCCTTTTAAGTGCGGATCATTTTCAAGAATCAATTTGAGGTTTTTGGCTGTGACTTCAAGCTCTCCAGCTTTATTAATATCAAATTTAGCCTTCCACAGCCCATCATCCTGAGCGTCTTTGCTGTCCGACTCTGAATCATCATCAATGTTAAAGTCTTCTGTAGCACTTTTAATGCGTTCATCAGCGAGCATCATTTTCACTTTATCAAGCGTACGTACTTTATCATTCATGGCTTTCGCTGAAGGTAATCGGTTAACTGGTGTGCCTTCTTTTGCATCTTCATCTAAATCATTAAAAAGATGCAAACGTACTAAATCATAGGCATTTACCAACTGTTCACTTACAGGATCCGTACCATGATGGGAGTATGCAAATACATCATCATAGAGTACTAGACCACCCGTTGTGGAACCTCCGTTAAATGTATAACGTCCATCTCCCGCATCGGAGTAAACATCTGATAAGAATGTCTCTATAGCTTCAGTAATGGAGTACGTACGACAAAACGCTCCAACCATACCAGGTTTTCCAAGTGGGTCGCCTTGTTTATCAGCCATCTTCTTACGGCTCTCACGTTGACGACTTGACTCTGGCCATTCAGCTGGGTCACGCCAATCGTTGTACATTTTAAGTATCTCAGCCGGATCCAACCAAGCTGAATCCTGGTAATCGAAAACGTAATCACCGTCACTTGCTGTAGACGGCCAGTACATCAGCCTATGAGGTTGATAGGTAGTATCATCGAAATAATCGATGCCGAACATATCCGCAAGCTTTTTCGCAACAGCTACATACTCCTCTGCTGATACTGGACGAGACAACGGAATAATTAAGCGTATACGTGGCTTTTTAGGTGTGTGTTTGTGTGTACTATAAATAGCACAGGCATTGTCAAAGAACGTTGTCACACCGTCCCAGAAGTCGCCTTGAATGAAGTCAGCATCTAAGGTAATAAGTTGACGCCAAGCTACGCTATCAGCCTTACGACGACCACCTTTCAAACTACCTCCTACAAAGCCCCCTACGTCTTTAATGGAGCCTTGCTCGTCCTTTGAGAGTTTCATATACTCTGCAAGTGATTCTTTTGTACGTACAGTTGTAGACAGCTTTTTAAGGAAGTCGCTGTACGACATTTCGGTATTCTTCCACGCTGTTGATCTACGTGATGTTGCTGTTGCAATCGTCAGCATGCCATCATGCTGTATTGCAATCTTTTTGGGTTTATCTGCTGACTGCTGCATGTGTTTCAATCCTTTCTTTAAAATTTCATGAGATTAATAGATGACATCTCAATTTTTACACCCTCCAAGAAGGTTGTGTTGTGATTATCTCCATGGCTTGCTGCTCAGTAAAACCTTCTTTAATTAGGATTTTATATTGACTTGATGTAATTTGTGCAGTAATTTGTGCATGTTCTAGCCAAGCCCCTAAGTCAGCCTTCATTGCATCAACTGCCTTTTTCAATTCTGAGCGAGTATCTATTGTATTTAGTACTTTGGGTTTCATAGTTTTATCACCTTTCTCGCAATTTTTGAACGTATTTCTTAGACACCATCGGTTCTTCACCGGTAATCGAGATTGATTTTAGGTGTTGAATTATTTCCTCATATTGTTCATAAAAAATATTTCACACACACTACCTTAATACTGTAACTAACTCACTGTTATGTTTTTTATTTTCAATTCGAATTCCTGGGTAATCCACCATATAAATCCTTCTATTACAACATAATTATAGTAGTGTTAAGCAAATCAACTTAGCCCTGCACCTAAAATTTATTGGCTTCGGGTCACTCTTGCTCAAGTGACCCTTATTTTTTTATTTAAGGCAAAACCTAGATATATTCATAGATTAAGCATAATATAGTATATCACTCAAAATTCCCATTTTCTTAAATTGCTATTTAGCCATTTCTTCTTAAAGAGATGGCTCTTTCCCCATCCTTTTCACACATATTTACAGTTGTAATAATGTTTTTATATACTAGTACATACACTTATTTTACGGGATAGCAACCTTTGCATACATCGCCCCAAGTTGTTATTGCACTGTGCTATCCCACCATCATATTTCTTTAAATTTATAAAAAAGGTATATCAAACGAATTATTTTTCTTATTTCACCCATACTATCCATGTTTGAAAATGCTCAAATAAGAAAGGAAGTGCTAGTATGGGAATACTTAGTGGAAACCCTAAAGACGAACCATTACATTACGGAGAAGTGTTTAGTATCTGGACACATCTTACTGTTAATTACGGCTTAATAGCTGGATATCAAACGTTTTACAATCATTCAGGTGATGAAGATTTAAGAAAAGTTATCGAAGATATCATCGATACATGTAGAGAAGAAGCCAAACAGTTAGAAAAAATATTAAAAACTAACGGTGTTGCTCTACCACCTGCACCACCAGAAAGACCTGTTGCAAGAATTGAGGATATCCCTCCAGGTGCGAAATTTAATGACCCAGAAATTAGCGCTGCCCTAACAGGTGACCTAGCCGCTGGACTAGTTACATGTAGCCAAGTCATGGGTATGTCAACTAGAGAAGATATTGGACTAATGTATGGTCAATTCCATACAGCAAAAGCTCAACTCGGCGTTAAACTACTACGTCTTAATAAAACTAAAGGTTGGTTAGTTCCACCGCCAATGCATGTAGATTACCCAGAAAAATAATATTTATAAAACCTGACAAACCGTCTCCCCAGTATAAAAAACTGGGGTTTTTTCGGTGTGTCAATGTCCGCCCACTACTGCACAATATCTTTCAAAAGCGATACCGTTCACGCATTAATTCGATTTCATCATTTATTTTTGATAACAAAGCTTGTTCACTTTTCTCGTCATCTTCAGTAATATCATCACGCATCAAATATTGCTGTAGCGCATGTTTAATGGTAATCAAATTCTTATATGATAACTTTGGAAATGAACCTCCCAATTTTATTCCTCCCTACTTCACATCATCTCTCAGTACAGTCAGCGGCCAAAGTAGTACACCAAACATGTAAACAGCAATCACAATACTGAGTCTTTCTTCTCTCAAAGGTGTAATACCAGATGCATGCTCTACCCGTTCAATTTCTTGACGATCCAATTCTTCTAAACAGTAAAAGAACCAATGCAGTTCTTCGATAACAAATAGTAATCCGCATAGCAGATACGCGATACAAGCTAGTGCAAGGAGCGTCATACTCTATCACCTCTTTTAATTTCTAAAATCCATTTATCAATCTCATTGATGGCTTCTGAGAGAGTATTCTTGGAACCTTGTACTTGTGATAGTTGAGCCCTTAATTTCGCACGCTGTCTAATACTAGTGTTCGCTTCATCTTTGTGCATTTGAAGAAGTTTGTCGGAAAGTTTATCTACTTGTTTTTCTTTCTTTTGTGTTTCTTTTACCAGGCTATTTTTAGCAGTCAAAAGTATGCTAATTCTATTCATCAGATGTACCCTCTTTCAAACTTTCAAATATTCTAGCAAGACTGGAAAATCCATTTATAGCTAGTCCGATTACAAAGAATAGACCAAGCATCGTTTGATTGAATTTCCCAAAACAAATATTGTAAGCCCATAGCAAGTAAATATCGTAGGATAAATTTACAGCCACAACTTGGAAAACTATTGCCCAAAATAGGTTCTTAATCAATGCTCATTCTCCTTCCAATCCTGTAAACTTGTACGGCTGTACATCTGTGAATACTTCAAAGCCGTACGAGCTGACAATGCCTCAGCTTTCCAGTATGAAGACTGTTTTGAGAAGTGTTCTTTTACCACTTCCAAAGCATCAATGTACTCCTGCTCGTACACCATATCGCCATTTTCGTGACGTTCAATTACAGCCTCAGCTTGTTTCAAGTCCATTAGCTTCACTCTCCTCTAAAGACTTTTTCAAAGCCATCAGATACACCATGCTATCAGCCTGTTCTTCTAGTGCATGCTGGCACCATTCAATAGGTGTGAGGTTTTCAGCTCGAACCGAGTCCCCATACTTTCGAATACCTTTAATAGTTTGCTTCACAAAAAGTTGTTGAATATCCCCTAAAATGCCGTTCGACTGTTGGGTTTCATAGGCTTCAATTCTTACTTCACAAACAGCTTTAGCTATTTTCAGTGATGCAATCACTCCTTCCAGCTCAGCTATTTTGTACTCCTTGTTAAGCAGCATAGCTTTATACTCTGCGATTGCATCCCCTTCAGTTGTTACCAGCGAAGATAACCTTCGATTTATGGATTTTTTATTTCCGAACTTACTAACTAGCCAAGTTTTCATTTGTTCAAGCATTTCTTTCACCGTCCATTGTCATTTTCAAAATTAGCTCGTATTGATCATCACTAATAATTAATTTGGCATTATCTTTAAAGCGTTGTAGAAACAGATTTGAACGTCTTTCATTCTCTCTTTGACGTTCTTGTCTCAATAGCCTTTGAAGCTCCGAGATGCGTACGTTCTTATGTTTAAGCTCATTGCGAACCTCAGCACGTAGCTTTTCTAGTCTCTTAAACTCTTCATAAGCCTCGATACCTTCATTACCGTAACCCTTGTATGAACGGGTACGGTAATGTTGTAATTCAGCATCCATTTGTACAATCTTTTCTCGAAGTCGTTTTACATCAAGTAACAGGTTGTCATATTCTTTTTGGTACATGGATTCAACCCCTTTTATCAACCCACGGTTTATAAAAACAACGAAATTAAACTAGTAATCATTGTTTTGTCTATCAATGTTCTCTTGATGTTTCTTAGCATAAGCTGTCTCAACTTCTTGCCATGTGAAACCCAGCATTTCTACCAATCCAATGTACATGTTGAATGCAAGAGCGTACGTTTTCTGAGATTCTTCATCTGTTGCAATCTTTTGCATTAGAGATTTGTACTGCGTTGTTATAGATGCAGTCTTGTATGCTTTAACTGTTGCAACTTGCCAACCAAGAACAATTCCGCGGGCTAAAATTAAGTGAAGTACATCAACTGTTTCTTCAAGTAACTTCTCTCGATCAACACCCTTTTTAAGCTTCCAGTACTTAAAGCCTTGCCACTCATTAGCTGATTCGGCTAGTTCTACTAAGATAGCAAGCTGTTGTTCATTCAAATAATCATGAATAGCGATACTGTGCTTATCTGCGATAAAGTTTTCAAGCTCAGCTTGTTTGGCGTACAACGCTTGAAGACGATTACCCCAAACTTGCTCATTTAGTGTAGCATTTTCAGTTTTTAATGATTCAATGAAAGACAATGCATCCTTCAGCTGTGCTTTAAAATCACTTAATTCCTTTTCAAGAATAGAAATACGATCCGTATCAGCATTTGGAACATTGACCTCTTTTTCTCGTAACGTTGGAGCAGCTTTTTCTTTTTTATCTGGTTTTTCGTAAGCGCGAATCAAGCCATTCTCTTGCTTAAACTTATAGAGCTTATTGTTATCAATCCCTATTTGCTTACGAATTGCACTATCTGTTAAGCCCAGCTTTTTTAATTCATGGTACAGTTCCACTGACAATTGCTTAGTCATTTTTTCACCTTTACTTTCCTGTAATTTTGTTTTTACTGACTGTACTTTTGGTTTCGGCTTTGGAGTTTCAGAAGGAACCCGCAAAGATCGAATAGCAATAATGTTTTCTTCTAGTTTTAATCCGATTGCACGATATGCTGAATCATCCGCATACTTTAAATCTGTTAGCCTATTAATCTCAGCCAATAAGGATAACCTTTGCTTGCATAACTCTACTGTGTCCATTAGCAATATCCTCTCTTGCTTGGTTTCTTATTTACTGGTACTGTTATGGAATCTTCTAATGACCAACCTCTTTTTATCCGAGAAATAATGGTTACGTAGGGTAACCCGTTTTTCAACGCAATAGCGATTTGTTCATCTGTAAACCATCTCTTCCGAGTAGAACGGGTTGCTGCATCCTTAGGACTCATCCCCTTTTTCACACGGGCGCTAAAAGTCTCTCTACTAATACCGTGTTCTTTTGCAACCTTCTTCCACTCAATCCAAGCAAGCAAAGTTGTTGTCATAACCCTTGGTTCTACTGGAACTATTAAAGAATCATCAATACCTTTAATTTTGTTAACTCTCCGATACTTTCGAGTAACAGCGATGTACTTTTTTCCGATACCAGTTATTTTGTTGAAAATAGGGCAACCCTCACAAGCTGTTACATCTTGTCCTTTTATAGTGCAATTAGTGCAATGCTTTTCAACCAACCTGCGTTCTTGCAAACCTAATTCTTTCCGTTTAGCTTTAGCCTCCTCGCGGTCCATATAGTCACCTACCTTCTAGCTGTATTTTGACAATACTTCAAGATCACAATGTATCTCTTTAAGGCGCTTCTTACTACGAATGATTTCAGTGTTATCATTGTCTTTTAATGCCTGTGACAAACTAGCAAGCTCGTAATCTTGCTCAAGTTCTAACTTGTGTCTAAACTGACGTTCAATATCAACTTTGCGAATGATTTTTATAGATGGCTTCATAAGCTCAATCCCTTCGTTTATTGAAGTAATTCAGTATCATAAATTGAATAATCACATCGATAGATTAATAGAAATTTGCCGTCAATCAGCAACGCTGTATACTTATCAATATCTGTAGCAAAGTAACTCACATCACTACCAGCAAACGTGGCTAGAGGTTGTCCTGATTGGGAACGGATTAAAACAATTTTGCTTTTACCAGTAGTCAAGTTTTGCAAATCATTTACTAAACGATTTAAGAATGGTACCGACCTATCAAAGTTCATAATATCAACCTTTTGACTGTACTCATCGAATAAGTTTCGGAGCCCAGTCTCGTAAGCTAACAAGCTGCTACCAACATGAAGCATTTGTTTTCCGCCGACTGTAATGTTAAGTACTGAAGACTTTTCAACTGTTTTACCTTCATAGTCTTTAATTGCAAATTCACCATCAGAATTAACGCTAATGCTTTTACCTTGTACTTGATCAATTATTTGGCTATCTTCATCGTACGTTTGGATTAACATGTCACGACCAACTAATTCTTCTTTCAAGTTACCAAGCCCAAACTCTAGCAAATTACATGCCGGCAACACAAAAACTAGAGTGGCAACGATTAAGATTTTCAGTAAATTTTTCATATTGAATCTCCTTATATGTTCTTTTTGTACATATAATAATTTCATTGCTGTATTCATCAACCGTGCTTATCATTTCAAAATCACTCAAGTATTGTTTATAATCCACATACTCGTTCGGTATCATGATCTTGTCATCGAAGACTAAAAATCTGTACCAAATAATGTCCAATATAAGATTTTGTAGATGGGATTCCTTTCTTGGTTCCGAGATGATTAGTTGTCCATCTTTTTTGAGTAATCTATTAAACTCACTAAAAAGTAAATGAAGATCCTTTTCAGGTATATGGTGAATTACATTACGACAATGTATAACATCAAAGCTATGATCTTCTGCACCTAAGACTTTATAATCTTTGATGTAAAAATCATAACCTGGCGCACCGCAGAAATCCGATGTCAAAAACCCTTCTTTTGGTTGTCTTCCTGATCCATAATCCAACTTCATTAAAAACAACTCCTATAGCAAAAATCTTTCCTCTAATTGTTCATTAGTTTCCTGTAGCATGTAACGACGCTACGACTTTTTTATTTTTAAATCTATTTCACAGGCAATTCACTATACAAACATAGCTATCACATAATAATAATAGTAAGGTAAAGCTAATTTAGCCTTACACCTCCTAATCTATTTTACTAAAGGTCACTCCATCCCAAGTGGCCCTTTTTTTATGGTCTTATCTCACAAAAATATATTTTTTAATGCCCATAGCTGAATGGTTTATCAACCATACTCCTTCTCTACAGCTAACATATTATATATTGTAGAAAGGAGGTGTTTCTTATGGGATACTATGGTGGAAATATTGGTGGCATAAATGAAGGTTGCTATTACGGTGGCGGAAATCGTAATGGTTCTGCATTTGCCTTAATTGTTGTTCTATTTATACTTCTAATTATTGTCGGCGCTACATTCATGACTGGATATTAACATTTCCGATTTAAGGGTCGCCCTCCCAGCCTGGTGACCCTTTATTAATTACTTTGCTCAAATTGTTCATTAACTTCTTTGTTTTTGTGACACTCTCCAATGGAAAAATAGAATAGGTTAACTAAAAGCTTAATCTATGTTAACCTATAACCATACCATTATTTGGAGGTGTTTTTTTGTCTATAAAGAATAAAACATTACTTAGTTCGGTTTTTAGTTTGGCATTATTTACTTTAGGAGGATATAGAATCTTTACTAACAACTTAGAAGATATGTCAATTCTAGTAGCATATATTTTCTTTATTTGCGGATTGATAGGCTTTGGTTTTAATGTAGTAAAGTTGTCAAGAATTCCTCGATCTTAGCATTGCTTAGTTGCAATGTTTTTTTATATTGCACAATATGTTTCTAGTGCTCAAAATGTTCAGTAGCCTTTTAACTTTAAATATTCATCATACGTTGTAGGTTTTGGACATTCTTCTTTAGGTTTAGCACCAACGTTAAAAACGTGTTCTACACATTTCTGTTCAACTTTATAACCCAAATCACAATAGAAATACCCATGTGCATTGTCTAACGCACGACAACCGTTACATGTCCTTTTCATATATTTCTCCACTCCATTTCTGAACAAAACCTTTCATATTGTTCAGTAGTGTTTTTAAGATTTACTTTATTGTGCTAATATTTACATAAGTAAAAATATTAGGAGGCGACCTTAATGAATTCGCATGAAACTAAAGTAAAGGAATTTTTAAGCTCTAATAATGTAAAAGCTGAACACTTTGTATTTAATCAATCTTGCCACTCAGTAAAAGAAGCCGCTGAAGCAGTTAATGGCTCGGAAAGCGATTTTGTAAAAAATATTTGCATGATTGACTCAAATAATGAATTAATAGTAGCTATTGTAAAAGGAAATAATAGAGCTAGTACAACTCGTGTTGCAAAATCATTAAATATAGAAAAGCCAAGACTTGCTAATGGAAATGAAATTATTGAACGTACAGGTTTCCCACCAGGTGGAGTTCCTTCTTTTGGTTTTCAAGCAAACTTTTTAGTTGATCCTAAAGTGACAAATATGGATTACATATACACTGGTGGTGGTTCCGAAAACTCATTAGTTAAAATAAATGTTCAAGACTTATTAAAGATCAATCAAGGTACTATTATTAAAGTAAGTAAATAGCAATTCTTAACAACCGTATAAACGGTTGTTTTTACATTGGAAGAACAACACACTAACCCCTACTGAACATTTACTTTCGATTGTTCCTCATGATTAATCTTCCATAGCTTCAATTACAAATTCACGTAAACTTAAATAATCGTTTTCTAAATCCGATACTAATGCATCCATTTCATCATCACTTAAATCCTCTGAGGCATTTTCTGCAACAAAAGAGTATAATTCTACACTATTGTTTTGTAATTCAGTTACAAGATCATCGATTTCCTTTTCACTCATTTAAGTAATTCCCTTCTGCACATTTTCTTTCTAATAAGACCTACAAGGCAACACAGCAACTTGGATTGACTCATCATCTGAGCTAAAAAAAACACGGTCGATGCCTACCAGTAAACTGCATTTTACAAGACTGTAAACCTAAGTCTTTCAACAGCTTGAATGTCTTTGCTAGTAATGAAACATCAAAATGAATATTCACTTCACTTTGGTTAGGCTTCTTATCCATCAGATGATACGTACTAGTAAACTCAATACCTTGATAGAATATTTTGTATTGGTCACCTTCTGTCTCGAATCGAAATGTTCCTAGAGGTGACTCACCTTCAACCTTTTTCACTGCCTCCAGCGCTTGAGTTAAGAGCAGCATTTCTTTCACATCTAACTCGAGTGTTTCCGATATTTCATAGTTAAAGAACTTGGAGTATTCATAAACAGGCACTTTAGAAGGCTTACCATCTAGTGTAATTGTGCAATTACGTTCTTCAGGACTTGCATTCTTAACTAGAACAGCAGTAGTCGCATTAGTCATAAATAGATGTCCATTTTCATCAATATGAACGACATGACTTGCTTCCACTGGATGTTCTAAATTCGTAAAGTACTTTGCATGTTTCATGAGTGTATCGAGCATTCTTTGACATCTCCTTTCTCGAATATTGGAAGGTCAATAGTTTCAGAAATAACTGCTATAAAGTAGACTTTGAAACTACCTTTTGAGCCTGTGCGAGTATTGATATAAGCGATTTGCAGACCATCCTGGTACTGTGTATATTCGATTGTCCAAAACTTGCCTGATAACTTCTTCAGCATTTCATCGATGATTTTTGAGTTAACCACTGCACCTGTTTTCAAGCGAACAGGCTTCGTCTTGGCAAGATTTTTGTATTCTGTAATATCCGATTTACGAGTACTAATTTTGGATTTCAAAGCTTCAATATTAGCCTTTAAGGAAAATATGCTTGAATCGGCTTTGTCGTGTAATTTACTATTAGTGTTATCTTTACGACCCATTTCACGCTTTTCATGTTGTAAATTTTTCAGCTCCTTTTGAAGTTCCTCAATGGATTTCTTAGAGTCCCTAATTTCAACATCACAGCTTTTTATTTCTTCATTAATCCACACATTGAGCTTCATTCACTTCACCAGCCTTTGCTAATAGCAGTTTCAGTTTTCCTGATAGAGCAAGGAACATATATCTATCTCCTTGATCAATTGCCCTGTCGATTGCAAATTCAAGATTTGCTATTTCTGCTCCCAAAACAGCAGCATTCATTTCATCTGCTGATGCATCGAAACTAATTTGGTTATAAGCTGTTATCAAGTCACTAAGCTTATAATTGTCTGTTATTTGAGAATGTCTGCAATTTACTCCTGCACGTCCATAATCAATAGCCATCTTAAAACCTCCTAATCCTTTTTATAGAATGGTGTCTCAAAGCCGTCAGCCTCTAAAGGAAGTCCTTCAGCCCAGCTGATAGGTCGACCCATGATTTCTTCAATAGTTACGATTGTACCTTCCTCCGATTCCATTACAGCTTCATCGTGAATGTGCATTACAATTGGATAGCCTGCTTTGTCTAGGCGTAACATAGACATTGCTAAGCAGTCCCTAGCAATTGCTTGAACAGCGTTCTCGGTAAGTTTCCCACCGTATGTGGATTGTTCACACCATGCTTTAGTAGTACCATCAACACCCCAAAAGACAATTTCTTGTTTACCTTCAAACTTTTGATGATCACGTAATCTAGCTTTGTAGTAGCAAAGTCTACGTCCACTTGGCAGTTGCATTATTAGAGAACCATGGTGCATAAAGAATTTCATACCCTTATTAAATGAAATGACCTCACCAGGTTTTTCGATAGCTCGTATTGCTTTGGCTTCAATGTCCCACCAAAGCTTTTTGATTTTTGGGTTTGCCTTACGCCATGCATCAACCAACGGTTTAAGTTCTGTTTGCGGTATCCCCATATCAAGTGCACCCATTGAGAGAAGTGCATTTTCTCCACCCTGGTAGCCAAGAGCTAGCTCTGCGACCTTACCTTTTTGGCGTAATGGTGAGCCCTTATCAATCGTTTCAATTGGCACTTTAAACATCTGTGATGCAGATGCTTCGTAAATCTTACCGTGTGTATTAAACACTTCTAATCGCCATTTCTCGCCTGCAAGCCAAGCAATCACGCGAGCTTCAATAGCTGAGAAGTCACTTACTGCAAAAGTCTTTTTCTCGACTGGAATAAAGGCTGTTCTGATTAATTGAGATAAAACAAATGGTACTTGGTCATATAACAATTCAAGAGTTTCCAAGTCAGAATTTTCTACTATTTCCCGAGCAATATGCAAATCTGATAGTTTGTTCTGTGGTAGGTTTTGCACCTGTACCAAACGTCCGGCCCATCTTCCGGTACGACTTGCACCGTAAAACTGTAATAAACCTCTCACACGTCCATCTGAACATACTGCAGCCTTCATCGTGACAAACTTAGCTGTACTTGTTTTAGACAGCTCTTGCCGTATTTCAAGCATGGTACGAATATTACCATCTGTTTTTTCAATGGCTTTTTTCACTGTCTCTTTTTGAAGATTCGGAAGCTCTAAGCCTTGCTCTTTGAACCACGCTTGTAATTTATTAGGGCTGTTCGGATTTTCAAGCCTAGTGATTTCCTGTCCAGTTTTCATCAAAATAGCTTTGTAAGCTTCATCAATCGCAAGTGCCCCATCTACTACATTCATATCTAGTAGGACACCACGGTCATTAATCTCTTGATCCAAGTGATAAAGTGCCATCTCAAAACGATCTGATTTACTGCCAAGGTTGAGATACTTTTCTACTGCATTCCCTACAGCTTTTTCGGTTTCTACATCCTGACGGCAATAGTCAACGAAAGCATTCCACTTTTCTAAATCATCTTCAGGCATATTCCTCGTTCGCTTATCGTTTTTAGTTGGCTTCCGTGGTTTCGAGAAGAAATTAATCAGGTGTGTTCCCGCACTGTCTTTTTGTTCATCTAGCTCCAGTGCTAGTGCTGCATTTTTTAACGTTGCTGGTAGTCCTGCTTTCATTGCATCGACCATGGTACATCGCCACTGTTTAGGATCTAAGAATCCCTGTTTAGAAAATGCACTCTCATATTCTTCAACAAAGTAATAGCTATTTCTAACTAGGTACTGAGTAAGTGCAACACGCTCAAACTGCGCATTAAATGCTTTCTTTAACACTTTTGGACTTACCAAAGCTTCAATGACTTCAAGTGGGATAGTCTCCCCACTTGCAAGCTCAACTGTTATTGTTGGTTGCCCATCAATTGAATAAGCAAAGATGAGTATGTCAAAGTCAGGAGCTTCACAGTACTTGTAGACACCAACTTTTTTAAGGTCGTAACTTGAATAGGTTTCGATGTCGATATTGAGTGTTTTGATTGGTACCTCCTCCTTACTTCAAAAGTTCTATTAGTTCATTCAAAGGAATGAACTGAGTTTCAATGACTTTAATGTTTCGAATATTAGTTTTTGAAAATTCTTTTGCCTCGAATTTTTCTATAGCATCTTGAACGGAATAACAATGAAAAGAACTATACTGCATACGCCCTTTACTTGGGTTGAAATGATGTATTTCATAAGTTAATTTCATTAACCCTACCTCTTTCTTTATACTTCAAACCTTTGAAGAACATCGAAGCATGGCTCTCTCGAATCGCTTTAACTATCCAATGAGGTTTGCGATAATATGTTCTTGTCCCAACTTTGTTACTTACTGCAGTATGAACTTTATACCGATTCTTTTCTTGAATACCGAACATGAAAGTTTTAGTTTTTGTATTCCAAATTCCGTACATTCCTGTTGCTGGGCTTTCAGCCATTGGAGTCACCACCTATAAACTCCTGAAGTTGTTCTAGTGACATTTTACTTACTAGCTCATGTGCTTTCTTCCGAGCTATCTTTAAATCTTTCTGACGCTGTACGGAAGCTTCAAACGCTTCTTTTGTAAGCCATAAACGGTAATGTGTACCCCAACCATTAGACTTCACTTCACGTGTGCGTTGATTGATACGCTCTGCTAAGAACCTTTTTTCCAGTAAGTTGTCTTTATACTCCTCGATTAAATCTAATCGCATTGCATAAGCACTTGCCTTATTTACTTCGATGATTTCATGTTCGGCTATTGAGCGCTTGTCCTGTCGTAAAAACATTTCAACAGGCTCAATCCAAACTCGCTGACCAACTTCTAAAGATTGATATTTCTTAGCTTTAGCCACTATACATCCCCTCCTCTACAGCTTTCCAGAAGTCCTCTACACTAGCCCATAGCTTAAACTCGTACTTACTGTTTTTGTGCTTACTTGTTAGTGTATTAGTGTGAAAGCGTCGTTCATGTAAGTGATTCACTGGTCGAGCAAAGATGCCACCTTTTTCAATGCGAGTAATGATGTGTTCAGTAACATAAGGTTTGGATTGTTCTATAGTGTTTCTGACTGAAACCCATACACGTTGATTTACTTCAAACTTTGGTTTCATTAGATAGCCTCCTTCTTAAATCTTGACTGACCTGTACACATTTCAGGAAGGTTGGCTCTAACTAAAGCTTCAACTAACTGAGGAGGCACGCTATTTCCAACTCGTCGTATCTGCTCTGCTTTAGTACCTGTTCTAATATAGTTATCTGGGAAACCTTGAGCAGCAAACAGTTCATGTGGTTGCAACATTCTTAGTCCAATATCAATGACTTGCTTACCTTTTACAACACAAGTTGTTAGAGCAAAACGATCTTTCGTTGTAATAGTGTGAAGTGGTTCATTTAATCCCTGTGCTGTGCTTTGGCCATAGTATTTAGTCATGAATGCGTAGACAACTGCAAAGCGATTACCCCCAGCTGTTATCGTGTGCAACGGTGAATTCAATGACAACCCTCTAACCTCATTTTCAGTACGCTCAGTGTAGTAACTGATAAGGAATGCGGCAATATCCTCACTAACCATGTACGGCTTATCCGAATTAATAACAAATTTATATAACCCTTTTTCAATACGATTTAATGTATTCGGTACCAATGGTTTTTTACGGTCAAATATGCTTGGAACAGGTAAACTCCAATCCAAGATTTCAGCAGTTACTCTCCAAGGTTTCAATTTTCCCGATTTTACAGATAAGCTCTCAGGATCTCCGTGTGTAGGTTCCGGCCAATCAATTTCCTCGTCATCACATCTAGCAACTAGGAAGAATCGTTTTCTACTTGTTGGTGCTCCATAATCACACGCCACAAGCTCTTTCCACTCAACTTTATAGCCAAATACCTCTAGTGCTTTAACGAAGCTTTTAAAAGTTGAACCTTTTAATTCCTTGTCTGGCTTTCCATCTTTCAATGGTCCCCAATCTGCAAACTCCGGCACGTTCTCCAACATAATTACTCGTGGATGACAATTTGTTTTAAGAAGTGCAACTACCCATTGCACAGCAAGCCAAGCTAGAGCTCTTATTTGTTGCTCCACAGGTTTACCACCTTTAGCTTTACTATGATGTGTGCAGTCAGGACTAAGCCAAAATAGCCCAATCTGTCGACCTTTTGTAGCTTCTACTGGATTAACTGCAAATACATTTTCTTGATAATGCTCAGTGTCTGGATGGTTAGCTTTATGCATCTCGATAGCAGCTAAGTCGTGGTTTACTGCGATATTTACACTTTTTCCTGTGGCCATCTCAAAGCCAGTACTTGCTCCTCCACCACCAGCAAAGTTGTCGATTACTATTTCATTTACATCTGCTTTTCTAATACGATTACGATGTAGCTTCAATTTGTTTCCTCCTTCCCTTCGTTACACCTAAAATCTTGTATTTCTTCCTATTAAATAGGTATTTTAGGTATAAAGAAGGGAAGGCCTAAAAATAGACCTTCCTTATGCAGTTTTAATCTAGTAAATCCTCTTCCTCATCAAAATCGTTATCTACTTCATCAGCGAAGTCTGACTCAGCAGATGCACCACCAGCTAGACGTTCACCCTCACGAGTTTTGAATAGGTTTTGTAGTCCAGCAGCAATACCTCGGTTTCCGTTAGCATTGAATGGGTAAAAGTTAACAGAAACTTTGCCGTAGCAACCGCTGTAAAACTCATCTTCATCCGTGATCTCAACTACAGCTCCTGTACCTTTTTTCACGATGCCAGGCTTGTTTTTAGAAGTTGCGTTGAAGAAGTAATGCCCTTCATAAGTTTCATCATCCGGACGTTCCTCGTCACCGTCTCGTAGTGGCGTTTTAAGGTTGCCAGGAATTTTACCGTTCCATTTTGCTTTACCTTCTTGTTTAGCAGCTTCAATAGCTTCATTGATTTTCTTAATCGTTTCTGTATCCGATTTTGGGATAAGAACCGCAACAGAATACTTAGGCTCATTCCCTTCAATTGATGATGGTTCCCATACGTTTGCATAGCTCATACGAGCCTCATTTGTAATTACTTTAGTACCTTCACGTTTTGCCATTTTAAATTCCTCCAATGTTGGTTTTGTATTTGTTCGATATGAGCCAACTGACCACCGCCCACTTGTAATCTGCTCGATATGCCAATCTGCAATCTCACCCATCAGTTAACCCTCCTATAATTCTTCTTGAGCTTTTTCAGTTAATCGAATGGTACGAGGTTTTTGCTGTTCCATTTCGATGTAACCTTTTTCAACTAAGCCGTTTAAATGTCTTTGTACAGTTGATACAGAAGAGAGGTTGACACCTTCTGCAATTTCACGAACGGTAGGTGCATACGTATTTTGTTGTCTAAAATCTTGAATGAATTGAATGATAAGTTTTTTACGATCACCTAAGCCTTTTGCTGTTGTATACATGTTTGTCACCTCTCTTTTCATCAACCGACAGTTTCTAATCGACTAAAATTATAAACCCGCGGTTTACAAATTAATCAAGCAAATCGTCAGCAAAATCATTAGTAGCTGATTCAGCTGATTGAATAGCTGGGCGCTTATCATCTTCAGTAACTAATACTGGCTTACCTGGTGGTTTTACAATTACTCCTTCCAAGATTTCAGCGAATGCTTTTTTGCCGACTTTCTTTTCTAGGTTTGTGATTGTTTGTAGTTTACGAGGAGCATATATGTCATCCTCTTTAACTCCACCTTTTTCAAGTAGCAATTCAACTGCTTTAGCTTCATCAGTAATAGCTCGATTGCTACGACCTTCAACTAGCTTAAATCCTTCATAACTTGTGCCATTAAGCGCTTGGTCTAATGCAAAGGCTTTAATGTCCTTACACCATTTTTCAATGTCATCAACAACGAATAGGATTTCAGCTAGTTCAGTATCAGAGAGTGTTGCTGGTTCAGGTGTATCAAGTTCAATAGATCCATCATCAGCAAATTCTGCTTTGGCTGTTTCTAATGCTTCATCGGCTCTAGCACGACATGAAGATTTTATTTTACAGAATCTACAATGTTCTCCTGGTACATAATCACCATCACCGTTATCAGCCATTTCAGCTTTAGGCTTCACTTCTTCATTGGCCCATTTATATAAATCCTCAGCTGACATTTCAAAAGTTGAAATGCTGTCTAGCCTTGGCTGTACAATCGTCATGTGTACTTCTTGAATGTCATACAGAACATCATGTGCTGTGATTGCCCCTAAAGCATATAGCTTCATCTGTGGATTTTCATATGCATCTACTGGTACTCCTTTCCCATACTTTAAGTCGATGATTTCTAACACACCGTCTCGTACGATAAGTACGTCCCCAGTACCAAATCCATCAGGTACCCATTGACTAAAGTCTAATCGCTGTTCAATTAGCACAAGTGCATCAGATGTTTCAAGTCTTGCAGCATTGACACGTTCCATAACGAAATCTGTATAGACTTCGACCATTTCTTCCATCTCAGGACCGTAAAACTGCTTCTCCTTCTTAAACTTATTGATACGTCTAGTTGCTTGAGCTTTTGTGATAGTGCCAAGTTCACGATCTAAAATAATTTCACTATATTCATGAGCCTGTGTACCTTCTTCGGCAAAATCACTTTCAGGCTCTTTGATACCTTGATTGGCTAGCTCTTGCATATACAGCCCCTCTGCTCTTGCTGAAGGTGTACATGTTAGCCAGCGTTTTGAACCGGATGCACTTAATAACGCATGGGCACGTTCACTGTGTCCTGTCATTACTCGTCACCTACAGCTTCCTTAATAACAGCTAATAGTTCAGGGAACTTAGCTTCAGGCACAGATGATAGTTTTTCAGCATCAAAGGAAGTTAGGATTGCTTTGAAGTCAGCTTGGCGCCCTTTAGCTGTTAGTTTAGTAGCTTCAGCACGAACCATCTCTATTGTGATGCCATAGTCCTCTGTTTCGCTAGTTTGTTCAGGTGTTTCATTGGTAGCCTTATTTTCAGCTTGCTCTTTTGCTTTATCGATACGAGCTTGCTTTTCAGCTTGGATACGATCGAATTCAGCTTTTGAAATTTCCACTAGGCCTTGCTCAAGGTGTTTGGCTAACTCTTCACCTTTATTTACTTCAAGCACTGTTCCGGATTCTTCGTGGAAAAGATACGTACGCTTAGTTGCTTTGGTTGATGTTTCTTTTTTAGTTTCAGCTATTGGCGTTGTAGTTTTCGCTAATTCAACAGCATCAGCTGTTTTAATATCTTGTGAAGGAGCTCCTAATGCTCCAAGGAATGCACTAACTAAACTAATAACTTGTGGATCTGCTTTAATAACGTGAGTAACTTCAATTTTCATTTTTGTTTTCTCTCCTTTTGTGCTACAATAGCACTGAATCATTGGTGTGATTTGTCATTGCCGTTAACTGCTGGAACAGTTAGCGGTTTTCTACGTTTATGAACTGTTGCCCCTAATACCTCAATAAAGTAATCTTCCATTGAGTCAAGGTGGACTGCTCTGTCGTTTACAACGAAATAAGCTTCGCCCTCTTTAATCTCTTTCCCAAACATATCTGTTGGTGGTTTTAGATTCATCTTCTCACCTACTTTCCAAAGATTAATTCAATATCGGACTTTCTAGCTTTACGAGCTTTTAACTTTAAATCCGATTCACTATGGGTAGCCGAACGAATCATGTCACTAGTGAGCCGTTGTTCTTCTACAAGTTCAGCAATGCCCTGGGTGTTCAAATCTTTTTGAGGAACTTCAAGTTCTGCAGCAAGCTCCTTTTTATTCAATACTGACTTTGTAACATTTCCTACAGTCAGTACATAAGGCAAGTTATTCTTATAAGCTAGTACTTTGCCGTGCTTTTGAATGTGATCAAACAATTTACCTTCAAGCTTGTCCTGTTGATTTTTTAGATTTGCACGTTGACGTTTGATGTCTTCGATTTGCTGATACAACCCATTAGCTTCAGAATGCTGAATTTGTGTGTTTATTTGTAAATCATTCATAAGCTTTTTCCTCCTATTCAGTTTTAAGGTGCAGGTATTACTTTGGCTTGTCCTGTAAAACGATGCATTAGCTCCCACTCTTCAGAAGTACATTTTGAGATAAGCCACTTCTCGCTATTTAGGTTCAATGACTCTAGAAATTTACGTTGGGCAACAGTTAAACGTTTTCCGTTTTTCATAAGCTATTACCCTTTTAAAAGCTTGATAGCATCTTCAACAACACGCTTTTGCTCTTCTGTTGTTAGTTCACTTAGAAGCTTCTCTAACTCTACTTGTGTGCGAATTTTGCTTTCACTTACTGGCTCGAATTTACGTAGGATGATGTTGCTACCTTCCGTGAAGATCTCTAGTGGATCTTTCTCCTTGATTTCCAAATTATCGCGAAGCTCCTTTGGAATTACGACGCGTCCCAGTTCGTCAACTTTTCGAGTGATACCTGTTGATTTCATGATGCATCATCCTCCATTATTTCAATTGTTGGTAAAATATCGTGTTCTTTTAATAGCTCATACAAGAACAAACGACCTTTTTGAGTCCACTTGGTTAAAAGACTTGCACCTTTGTCCCCGTTCGTCTTAGTAAAATGAGTAGTTTCAGATTTGGTGTATCCTTGACCTTTATACTTCTCATACAGGAACCATTGACCAGATTGTTTGTATTGAATGCCTAAGTCATGTAAAAGTGAGTTAAATTTACGAGCACTCATACCATAATCATCTGCAACTTGGGTCGCTGTAAGTAGATCTGGACATTTCAGAACAATATCTACATAGTTAAGCTTAGGTGCTGCATCAGCGATTTGCTGCTGGTACATTTGATTTTCAAGTGCAAGGCGTTCACGCTCTTCTTCTTTTTGAATTAGTGCTTGTAACGCTTCTTTGTACGTACCTGGTAAGTCAGGTTTCAGTTGAGATTCCATTTTGTTAAACGCATCGATGTATTTAAGTTTGAACTCAAGTGCTTTACTTCCGTTAAAGCCCATTGCCAGAAGCGTAAATCCATCGCGGTTCATGTAATACATTTTGTACTGTTTACCTCGATTCTCATAAGAGCCTTCATAAAACATGTTTTTCGTGGCTGAATTTTCAGCTACCAAATTTTCAATTACTTGAATCACGTTCTTATGTTGTTTCTCAAATGTTTCTGAAACCTGAAGCGAGGTTGTTACAGCTTGTCTTTTTTGAATTACTACTAGATTAATCACTAGCATTCTCCTCTCTGATTAATAGATTCTGCGCAAGGTATTTCTGGTCCATTCCCTTGCGAGCTATTGATAGCCCTGCGATGTCAGGTATCGCTTTGAAAACTCTAATTACAACCATGCTTAAAGTTCTCAAAGCGAGAACAGCGTCTCGCAATTTATTTAACTAATTTTTGATTGAAGAGATTTAACTTGGAATCTATGATTCTCGGGTCTTGTTTGCCTAAGTATCATTGCCACTGCTTCAATTTCACGACTTTCATTTCTAAGTAGTTTAACTTTCGCGGAGATGTTATTTATCTCGCTTGCAGTAAGCATCTTGGACATAAATTGCATATATTTTGTCATTTGTACACCTAACTTTCGAATAGAATAGTGAACTATTTTGATTTGAAATCATTTTGGTTAGAAAATTAATTAATAAAATACATAATTACGCTTGAATCTAAACGCTCGTTTATGTTAGGATGTATACAACTGAAAGTTGTATTTTTTAAACAGTATTTTGTTGTTTATATTGTTTATATTGTTTATATTGTTTATAGTCTATGCAGATTTACCTGATGTTGCAGCATCAAGTGAATCAATTGTCTCTTTCCAGAGTTTTCGGATGTCTTTTCTTCCATCGCCCCAATCTTGGATGATGCTAAGAGCAGCATTTGGGTCTACTTTGGAAAGTTGACTGAGCTTAATTGGTAGGTATGCGTACATTTTAGCTAAATCTTTGTTAAACATGGCGGTTTTAGACCTCCTTATTTTTTAAAAAATAATACCACTCAAAGTGGTTAAAAGACTTATAAAAATTCTTCGATATTAGCATCGAGAAATTCTGCAAGCTGTTTTGCTCTTTTTACAGGAGGAGTTTTATTCCCACTCTCCCATTCACTAACCGCTTGCTGACTAACCTTCATTTTTGAAGCAAGGTCACTTTGGGTCCACCCTTTAATTTTTCGTAATTCAGTTAGACGCAATCTTTTCTCAAGTACCATAGTTAACACCTCCATGAGCTTGTTTGTATAAAAAAATTTTATCACAGAGTGTGGTATTGAAAACCCATTTTATCACTCGCTGTGGTAATGTGATTCTTACTATATCAAGTATATTTTGGAATTGCAAGCGTAAACTTCATATTTTTGAAGTTAAAAAAAATATAACATACTGTAAATACTATCAATATTGAATTTGAAAGGATGTAATATACATGTTCTTTTTCTTTTTTGAAAATGAAGAATACCAAAATATGGGTGAGTTATTAAAAGCTAAACGTTTGAAAAAAGGACTCAACCAAAGTGAATTAGCCGAGAAAATGGGTGTTTCTCAACAATCAATTACTTATTATGAATCTAACAAAAGGATACCGTCTGAAAAAGTAATTAATAACTATGCATCAGTTCTTGGTATTAATCCCGATCAGTTACATCATTTAAGAACACAAGCAGTATTAGAAAAAGCAGCTGATGAAGCTTTTGAAGAAAGTAGAAAACACATAGACTTTGATGAACAATTTAAAAGTGTAATTAGCAGTTTGAAACATGATATTTCTCAACATTACGGATCGATCGATTTAGGTAATGATGATTTTACATCTGTTCTTTCACTAGATGGTGAAGCAATCAGTCAGGAAGAAATAGAAAAAGCAACTGAGTACATTCGTGCACTCCGCATTATGAAAGATCAAAATAAATAACTTACTGGAGGTATCCTTATGACTGATAAGAAAACAGAGCCTAGAAAACAATTCAGTACCATTCTTGCAGATTATTTACTGCAGCTTCGTCAAAACAGAAAATTATCTTTGGCTGATGTTGCTTCTCAAACAGCAATGTCCTCACAAGCAATTAGCTTGTATGAAAGAGGTAAAAGATTCCCCTCTGTTAAGGCTATGGCTAAGCTAGCTTGGTTCTACAATGTTAACGAACAAGCTGCTTTAAAAATTAGAGAAAATGCGATTATTGACACAACTAGAATTCTTGGTGACGATACTCCGGCTGCCATCAAAAATGAGTATGTCGCTCTCACTTTTAAGGATCCTCAAATTACAATCGATGGTGAGCCACTTACTGCTGATGAACTAGCAAAAGCTACTGAATACATTAAAGCTTTGAGGATAAAACAGAACAGCGCGTCCAAAAAATAAGAACATGCATTCCCCTACTCTTTGTGAGATAATAGTATCACGGGAACAAACGTTTGTAAAGTGTTCCCATAGGGATTTTTTAGAAAATTAACAGAAGGGTCGTGTAATTGTTGGTAGTAAAAGATTTAATAGTATCCAAAGTACTAAGAGTAGCTATTTACATTCGTGTATCCACTAAGTTACAAGAAGACCGCTACAGCTTAAGCGCCCAAACGTTGGAATTAACTCGATACGCAAATCAACAAGGCTGGGAGATTGTTGATATTTTTAAAGATGTTGATAGTGGAACTAAACTCGATAAAGATGGCCTCACTGCTCTTTTAGACTGCGTAGAAAAAGGACAAGTAGATGTTGTACTTTGTATCGAACAAGACCGCCTGTCTCGTTTAGATACGATGAAGTGGGAATATTTAAAAGGTGTATTACGAGAAAACAACGTAAAAATTGCAGAGCCAGGTCATATATCAGATTTAACCAATGCTGATGATGAATTCTTCTCTGACTTAAAAAACTTGCTAGCTCGCAGATCAAGATTGGATTTACTCGGAAAAATGGGTCGTGGACAACGGCAGTATACACGTGAAGGAAATGTGTGGGGAAAGCAACCTGAGGAATATGATTATGATCCTCTAACTAAAACGATATCAATTAATCCTAACCGTTCATGGATCATTCCACTTATAGACCGACTTTATCTTGATGAAAAGATGGGGTTACAAAAAATAGCAACACATTTAAACAGTATCAGTAAAACAGCAAAAAATAAAAAATGGACTGCAACACAAGTTCGAAATAAATTAAGAAACCCAGCCTATCATGGGCGATTACAGAAATCTTTTGCCAATGGTGAGACGATTATTGAGGATAATGTTTATCCCCCTCTTCGATCAAAAGAAACTTTTGAAAAAATTCAAGAGAGACTTGGCCAACGTCACACAAAAATAGGATCCGGAGAATCACATTTTCTCAAATCAATCGAGATACGTTGCGCTGATTGTGGGAACATCTTGAGTATCCGTAAGGGTAGTTACGTTGATGGTGAGTACAAACACTACTTAAGGCATTCCAATGATTATGTAACCCCCTGCTCTAGTTTACCCAGTGTTAATACTGACAGAATAAGAGTTCCATTGTTAGCATTTGCTGAGAAATATCTAACTGGTGAAGAGTCAGTAAAGAGTTATTTCGATTTAGAATTTGAAGATGATGAAAAGCTAAGACAGTTGGAGCTAGAAACGAAGAAAATTGAACAGAACATAAAAGATAATCATGAAAAACTGGATAAGTTGTTGGGTCTGTACTTGAGTGGTAAATGGTCTGAAGAAGTCCTTGATAAAAATAAACAAGATATTGAAAACGAAACTTCTATGCTTACAGAGCACCACGAAACAAATCTTAAAAAGATAAAATTAATAAAAAATAATCAGTACTCATTTGAGGCCCTAATTAAGCATAGAGACATCCTACCTGATGCGCTTGCCATTAGTGCCCTTTCACTTGGTCTAGCACCTGAACAAGATTTTCAGGAATTATTGAATAACATGTTTGAAAAAGCCACATATTGCGAGTCTGAGGAAGTTTTAACTTTGCGTCTGAGACTTTATTCAGAAGGTATTCCATGGGACGTGCCAATTAAATTGGATCCTCCAAATGCGAAGCAAGAAGCTGAAAAATTTGAAGCGCAGCGTGCGAGATATAATCAAACACAAGAGCTTATTCATAAACAAGGTCGGTTAATTTCTTTCACTGAGTTAGTTAAAATATCCCCTCACACGGCTCACACGCTTCGAAAAGACGAAGAAACGTTCGGCCAATATAAAAACCTTCAACTTGGGAAAGGAAGCTTAGAACGCAAGGAAAATCTTGTTAAAGAGATTAGTAAAATTCTAGCAATACAACCTGATATCGGAGCTCGAAAAATTGCTAAAGAACTATCTATGAGTGAAAAGACAGTACTAAAGTATATCAAGGAATTTAATCTAAGATGGTACGCCCATTGATGTAAATGGAATAAAGTTTTATAAACTATAAGTCTTTGCTTTATATGATACCTCTTAGCATTTCAATGGGCGTTACGATATTAGTAGGTTTTGAAATAGGCGCTGGCCGTTTGCACGATGCTAAACTATATAGCTATTTATGTGTTGGGATCGCAATTTTATTTAGTTTTGTTTCGGCTTGTATCCTTTTTATCCTTCGTGAACCTGTTGCCAATATGTATACGACTGATGGAAAAGTGCTAGAATACGCCGGTCATTTTTTAATATACGCAGCTATTTTCCAGCTATCTGATGCTATCCAAGCTCCAGTTCAAGGAGCTTTGAGAGGTTACAAGGATGTTACCATGACCTTTATTATGGCCATTATTTCGTATTGGATTATCGGCTTGCCTGTCGGATATGTACTGGCCACTCATACAGACTTCGGGCCATTTGGTTACTGGATTGGGCTAGTTGCAGGTCTGACAACAGGTGCGATTACTTTATTAATACGTTTATTACTTGTTCAAAAAAGATATACAAGGACGGCCAAAACAGCAATAGCAAACTAGACTTTGTTCTAGTTTGCTTTTTTCATTATGGAAGTTAAAAATACCAAGAATCCATCAGCATCGAATAAACCCTCTTTTACATTAACAAGGCTCCCCCATCCTTTATTTAAATTCATCTTTTTCTTTTCAACAAAAATGTAATTATTAATCCAATGAACATTAACATCTTCAAAACCTCCTTTATTAATACTAGATCGATTCTTTAATGACATTTAGGGTATGTATAACATGAAAAAATCCTTACTTTTTTATCAATTTCTTTATGACAAAATATTTTTACTGTAGAGATTTTGCTATTGCAGTTTGGAAAAATGATTCAACTACTAAGGCTAAAGCCACTAGTGGTATTCTTGGAAAAGTGACTTAAAACCGCATTCATCTCACCACCTATAGAGGTGGGAGACTACTGCTGAAAGAAGTTAAAATCCCAATACAATTGACCATTATTTTTATTTTTTAAAATAAGAAGTCGACTGTTCATGTCTTCTATGTCCTTTCTTTCGAGCTTTCATTACAGTAAAACTTATCTTCTTGATTGTTATAAATACTTATTTCTCTATCTAGTATTAATTTGCCGCATTCTCCACATTTTATTAATATCATACATCGTTCTCCTTTTTCGGTTAATTAACGATCCCAGATGGCCTCTAAAATATGAATTTTGTTTCACCGCTACAGTAAAGTTTCTCAAACTTATGCTCATTCGACTAAGTGCTAAATCGCATTGTGAAGCCATTTTTGTCTACATTTCTAATGTATTCAGATATCCCTTGAAATGCACTCATTTGTTTTTCAGTCAAAAGATTTGTCACTTTATACGACATTATATATCCTTTCAAATTAGCATTAGAAAATTTAAAAAGGATGTCCACTAAGCTTTACGACTTAGTGGACATCCTTTTATTCAATGTAGCTATTCAATTTATACTATTATTTTTGGATAAATTGTTGTGTCCAGTAGTTACCTGACTTCACATAGCCAACACCAATATGCGTAAATTTCTCATTTAAAATATTCGCACGGTGACCTGGTGAATCCATCCAAGCTTGTACTACTTCTTGAGGTGTACGTTGACCTTGTGCAATATTTTCACCTGCACTCTTATACGTAATACCTAAAGCTTTCATACGATCAAATGGTGACCCGAATGTTGGGCTTGTATGTGAAAAATAGTTTTTAGATTGCATATCTTGTGATTTTTCACGAGCAGCTGCCATCAGTTGATCATCAGTTTTAAATGGTGCTAAACCAGCTTTTGTACGTTCAGCATTCGTTAATTTTACTACCTCTTGTTCAAAAGCATTCACATCTGAAGTAGTTGTTGATGGTGTAGACTGTGATGGTGCAGTTGCTGTATTATCTTTTTGAGTTGTTTGTGTATTGTTATTTGTTGCTTGTGTATTGTTGTTTGGTGTTTGATTATTTTCTGGTACTTGTACTTCTTTTGATGGTGCTTGTGTTTGTGGTACACTTACATGCCACTTATGATTTGACCATTGGTTTGACCATTTATGATAAGAAACTTTATTACAGTCTGATGTTGTATTCCCCTCTGTAGTATTTGCTGCAGCGGAAGCCATTTGAATTGGAGCTGCTAATAGAAATGTTGCACAAATTGCAGTTAGTGTTTTTTTCATTTTTGCAATTCCTCCTTCTCTGCAACCAATGGTAAAGTACGATTTTAATAAATTTCTTACCAGCATCTGCTAACAACACCATAATAGAAATGGATTCGCATCAAATAGAGGGTTTTTATCAATGATTTTTAGCAAGTTTCGCCAGCCTATGAAATACTTACGTTTTAAATAGGGTTGACATCCCTAAAAAACTATTAAATATTTTCAATATTTAAATAGAGCGACACACGAAATAAAGTCTAAAATACCGAAACAAGATTCCTTTATTTTACAAATGCACAAAAAAATCTGCACGATTTCTACTTAAAGCAAGACAACCGAAACAGAACTTTCGTGTCTTACTAGTAGGAATCAGCAGATTTACGATGTCTATATAGAGAAGCCAAGCAATTTAATCAAGACCTATAACGTTTAAGCTACTTACATCTTCACCAATGATAACGAGTTTTGCGGGCATTTTTACGTACTCTGGAAGCCATTGGACCATGCCATACGCATATTGAAACAGCATAGGATTTTTTACCCCTTCAATTGGCACATAGCCTTTCATTCGATACACAGTTTCAGGTAATGTACGTACCCAATCCTCAAATTGCTCCTGTGTAAAGTCAACGTCCTTAAATTCAACTAATCGTGAGCCTAGATGCATTGATGCAATAGGGGCTTTCACAACATCTTGTTTATCCACCTGAGCTGTTGCCTTTAAATCTTCTAACAAACGTAACGGCACTCGCCCATTTGTAGTTTGCAAAATAAAGGCATGAGGATTAAAGCCTTGTAGCTCATAAACAACCTGTGCTTGCTCTGCCTCTGTTATTAAATCCGTTTTGTTAGCCAGTAATAAATGTGCGTGACGGATTTGTTCCATAAATAAGGAGCGCACTTGCGGAGTTAATGTTTCTCGATTTAGCCACAGCTTTGAGTCAGCAACCGTGACAATCCCTTTGACATTTAACTGTTCCGCAAATAACGGTGAATAAACAGCATCTAATGCTTCAACCGGATGTGCAGCACCGGTTGTTTCAATAATTAGGACGTCAAAGTCACTATCTAATAGAAGAGATTGAATTTGCGCCTCTGTTTTTTCGGCGCCAGAACAGCAAATACAACCCTCTAGCATTTCCTTTAGCGGGATATCCTTTTCCACAGCCTGTGAGTCAAATGGTAGCTTTCCAAGCTCATTCATAATGACAGCAGGCTTTAATTTTTTTTCCTTAAGTTGTCGAATAACATCTGTTAGCATAGATGTTTTTCCGCTACCTAAAAATCCACTAAATAAGTATACGTCCTTCATAATTATTCCCTCCATAAAAAAAGCTGTCGCAAAAGGCCATTAAAGACGCCTGCTGCGACAGCTACTTTGTTAGTTTGTAGTTTACTCAGTTTTTGCTGGTGTACCCGTAAGCAGTTCTTTTGCTTTTAACAATTGAGGATCTTCTGCTTTTATTTTAGCACGTAATGCTTCCATTAAAGCATACGTTGTATCGCCAGTTAAAACACCAGTTTCTTCAAGACCACTTGCAGCTTGCAGTTTTTTCACTGCACGTTCTGTATATTGATCAAAAATACCGTTTGCTTTACCTGGCTCATATCCTAGAACTTCTAACATCTCTTGTGCCGCTTTTACTGAGTTAGACTGCACGCCCTTTTTCATCTCCATAGATGGATCTAAGTATGGTAATGATGCATAAGGTGGGTATGACACTTTAACATCTGGAACAATCCCTTTTTCATGAATCCAGTTACCATTTGGTGTTAACCATTTACCTGTTGTGAATTTAAGGTTAGAGCCATCTTTTAATGGTGTGACATTTTGCACTGTACCTTTACCAAACGATGTTTCTCCAACAATTTTAGCACTGACAGATTCTTTTAATGCACCAGCTAATATTTCAGAAGCAGAAGCACTGCCGCTATCGACTAGCACTGTCACTGGAACATTATATTTTTTACCAGCAATAGCATTTGTAATTTTCGGCTCTTCATTTTTTTGTTGCACCTGGACAATCGGTTTACCTTCTGGAACAAATAAATTCGAAATTTCTATTGCAGCATCTAGGTAGCCACCTGGATTTTGACGTACATCTACTACGATGCCTTTCAAGTTTTTACCTTCGTAATCTGCAAGAATCTTCTCAAATTCTTTTGCTGTATTTTCACTAAATGACGTTATTTGAATATGGGCAATATCCCCTGCAAGCATTTCACCGTAAACCGTTTCAACCGGAATTTCATCACGGACAATCGTCATATTAAGAGGCTCAGCGTTTCCTTCTCGTTTCACAGTTAATTTTACAGGTGTTCCTTTTTCACCGCGAATAAGAGCTACCGCTTCAGATGCACTTAACCCATGAATGCTTTTTCCATCAACAGTTAAGATAATATCTTTCGGTAATAGCCCCGCCTTTTCAGCAGGTGAATTTTTAATAGGTGACACAACTGTAATAGAACCGTTACGCTCTTGAATTTCCGCACCAATTCCTTGGAAACTAGAAGACAATCCAGACTTAAATTGATCTGCTTCTTCTTTCACCATAAAATCAGAATACGGATCACCTAAAGCGTCGAACATGCCGTTAATAGCGCCATCGACAACTTTTGAATCGTCGATATCTTTGTAATAGTTGTTTTTAAGCAAATCATAGGCTTCGTATAATTTTGAAAATTCCGCACGTCCAGTCGGTACTTTCACTTCAACTACTTTCTTTTCTCCGAATGTTAAGGCAAATATCGTTAAGCCTGCAGTAATAAGGATTGTAAAGAACATCAGCATGATAAATTTAAACGGTTTCATTTGTATGAATTGTCCTGCTGGTTTTACTTCAGCAGGGGGTGTTTGTTCTGGCTGCTGTTCTATACTATCTTTTTTCTGTTCATCCATCTTGATTGTCACCACTCTCATATACACTAACTTGTTGTCACACTATTACCATCTTAACAGGTTATAGAGAAGACGAAAAGAAAAGACTGTCAAAATTTCACGACAAATCTTGTCCACAACAATCTTCATAAAATCCAGCATTTCTTAATCGCTATATTGTTAAGCACTTTACTCTATGTAGGTGTTATCGCTTTAGATTTTGTCAAAGTAAGGTGCCTGAGAAGCACTTTCTAAGGCACCTCTGTTATCTGCTAAGTTGTAGGTATATAATGGTACTGCTTTTCTATTTTACCCGTTTCCTCGAAGCAGTCAACTAAAATCCTCATAGAATATTAGAAATTATTTTTTTGCTTAGGCATCTTTAATATACGTAACTTGCGCCAATTTAGCATTTTTTATTTTAATTTCTGCATTTTTCGCTGTAGTAATCCCTGTAAAAGTTCCTGTTTTAATTCGATAATTTGGACCGTCTTGCTCAATGTAAACAAGCCAGCCGAACGTTGTTTTCATCACCTGTGCTGCGCTTTCTGCTGCTTTAAGGGTACTATACGTTCCCGTGAAAATTCGATATTTTTGTGTTTCTACTGGAGGATTTTGAATATCCCCAGCGTTTTTTACCATGTCAATAAATTGTGACCATGGTACTTTTCCAGCTCGAATATTACGAGGGCAATTTTTTCCACTAAAATAATTGTGTTGAACAATATTCTGAATGGCTATATTTTCATCTTTTATAATTTTTGCGATAAGTCTCGCCGCATTTTCCACAGCTTTTAAATAATCCCCATCACTATTCACGCAAATTTCCACTTGAATTCCTTGACTATTACCAACGTAGGTTCCTGTTCCCCAGCATTCCCAAAAATGTTCAAATGATTGTACAGCTTCCTTATCATCTACTTGCCAATGCCAGCTAGCTTCCCTACTATTGCCATTTATCTGTAGCCGAGCATGGGCGTCAGCATCAGCTCCAGTGTTCGTATTATCGGTTTCATGAACGACAATATACTTTTTCGCATTATTTTTACCATTTGTCATTTTGATTGCTTGCGAAACTGATACTAGTTTTTGGCGAATTGTTACCAAAGGTTTCCCCCCCTTCTTTTTGTCCTAATGTAAAAGGTTGGATTTTTGAACTTACAATCATACTATCTTAAAAATCATAGTTCGAAGATAGATATTGAGTTCACTCTATATTATGTACCTTTTGTAACTTCAATCTATGTTTTTATAAGCATTAATTACCACATATTTACCCTTATAAATTTACTAAGGTATATTTAGGTTTGCGCTGAGCTGTTTTTAAGTAAATTCTCTTAATTTTTTTATAACAGAATGTACTGTTAGTCTATGAAAAGTAAGAAGCTGCCCCTTATAAATGACAGAAAAAATACCGTACGGGGTTGGTGATAGTTCCATCAACTCTTCTCTATCTTTAAAATCAATAAGCTCAACTGGTATATTCAATTTATTTGCACCAGCTATAATATTTTCTGTTGCAATATCAACATATGGACATTGGAACGAACGTAAAATCGTTAAGTTGTTAAATTTTTTTAATCTGTCCTCCCAATCATTCGGAAAATATGGATGTTCTGCTTCGTTGCACAATTGGTAGACAAGTAATTCAAAATCATATGGTGCAGTGTCAATAAGTTGAAAATCGTTTTTCAAAAAAATCTCTTTACTTGGCGCCCAAGACGTTTTTGAATTAGAAATAACAACGACACCTTTTTTGGCTTGCTTTTTGGCATCTTCTATACATTTATTGATTAATCGAGTACCGTAACCTTTCCCAACTTCACTTACCCATAAACAATGAATCACTAAATAACCATCAGCATGAACCACTCTCGAAGAATATTCTGCTTCTGTATATTCAATAAACCCTACTTGTTTTTTATTGTCGATTACTTGCACATATTTCAAGCCTTCTTCAAATCTATTGTTCAGCCATTTGTTCTTATTTAAATATCCACTTGATCTCTTCTTACTTCTAAGACAATAACTCCCAATTCCCTCTAAAAGCTCATTATTAATTTCAACTATTTCAACGTTACACATTGCCAATCCCCCCTATTTATTAAGGTAATTATACCTTTTTTTGTTCTAGCATTTTAAGTCGTTTAAGAAGTAAGTTCTGTAAAATTAAATAAAGTGAATGTGGCAGATTATTATGTAAGTTAAATGGAAACGTCATTTATAGAAATAAAAAAATCAGACTAATCACATTTTAGTCTGATTTTCTAAATGAAAAATAATTCATTAAATTTTGTGCACCAAAAGTAGAGCTAAATTAGTAAAACTGAAAAAAGTATTTTTTTCCTCATTATCAAAAGCTGAAGATGACATTTGCTATGCCGTGCATAAGTTGATTGGAGTGGAGGCTGGGCGACTTCTTGGGGATTAAGCGTCACAAATGAGACCTTGGAGCGAGCTGGCAGAGGAACGGAGGCTAAGAGCATCACGTCCTGTGATAATGCCTCCGTGACCAACATCGCACTGTTGCTATTGCTGCGCTTTCACACAAAAAACATCTGTTGCTGTCGCTTCGCTTTCGCACAAAAAACATCTGTTGCTGTCGCTTCGCTTTCGCACAAAAAACATCTGTTGCTGTCGCTTCGCTTTCGCACAAAAAACATCTGCCGGCCCAAGTGGTTCATCGGACGCCCTCAGGAAAGCGCCCGGCTGGAACGGAAATCAACCCCACGTTATGGTAACAACAAATAGAATTTTAAATAAATGACACATTTAGTTATAGTTCATACATTACGGATTTTTATTGTTTTTGCCTTTTTTACTTTGCACGTCGAGTAATTCAGAAACTGTGACAAATCGATATCCTTGCCTTTCAAGTTCAGGTAATATTTTTTCCATTGCTTGCACAGTTTGATGGCGATTTCCGCCTCCATCATGAAAAAGAACGATATTTCCTTCTTTGACACCGTTTAACACAGTGTCAACAATTCTATTCGTACCTGGACTTTTCCAATCTAATGTATCTAAATGCCATGACCACATAACAACTTTATATCCTTCTTTAGCAATCGCTTCAATCATTGCATCTGAATACTGTCCTTCAACAGGTCGGAATAAAGTAGGCTTAAATCCTGAAATGTTCTGAATGACGTCATTCGTTTGATTGATCTCCTTAAGTAAATTCGTGACATTCGTCCTTAGAGGATGCGTAAATGTATGGTTGGCTAGTTCATGGCCTTCCTTATACATTCTTGATATTACCTCGGGATTTTTTTGCGCATTTTGACCAACAATAAAAAAAGTTGCTTTCGCATTATATTTGACTAATAAATCTAAAATCTGAGATGTGTACTTTCGATGTGGTCCATCATCGAAAGTAAGGGCAACAATTTTTTCATCCGTATTGATCTCCCAGACAATTTGTCCTGCTTCTTCATAATACTTTCTTCCTTTATTTTCATATTTTTCCGCGCCGACTTTTATATAAAAAAAGGAGACAGTTAAAAGGCAAATGGGCAATAAAAATAGAAATTTTTTCAAACCTTCACTTCCTCAAATAAAATATTTAGTACCTTATTATTTGAGGAATGTTAAAAAAAATGCTCTTTTTTGATTTTTTGTTGCAGAGTATTGTTTGAAACTAAAACAGATTGAAGTTAGAGGTTGTCCTTTCAGGGATTGTTAGATACATTTTGTCGCCAATTGATTTGCGATTCATGTTACTTACTATTCAAAAACTGCTCATTCTTTTTTAAAATCTGTTTGTTCAAATGATGTTCCATATGTTCAAGGTAGTCTTGGATAAGCCACTGTAGAGTCATTAGTTGATTATTTCCAATGTCACATTGAAGAACAAGTTTTTCATTGGGGATATTTTTAATAACATGTATGATTTTTTTATTTAAGCTCTCCCATAGATTCATTACTTCATCAAAAGGTAACTCTTGATACCCTTGAATTTCCACCCAATGAACTTGGTCATATGGAGTTAATACAAAGGGTTGCTGATCGTATTGTATTTTTATGAACCTTTCCAGATTATTAATAGCGGAGTCACATAAATGGCCTAAAACTTCTTTTTTTGACCACTTTTGAGGTGTTGGTCGTTGTGAAATCTCTACTTCAGACATTTGACGAAACTCTTCTGGTACCTTATTTATCCAAAAGTATAATTGATCTATAATACTTTGCACATTTTTCACACTCCTAGGAATTGATATTTGAAATTAGCTATTTATAAAAACTTAAATAATAGTCAATTAATTTAATGACTTCGTATATTTTTTTATATTCTTTTTCTATTTTATAAGAAATAAACAATACAGCTACATTAAAACTCAAAACTGCTAGAGCGACGATTTGGACAAGTGAAATCCCAATCACCAGTTTAATATTGATGGCAGAGGCAATTATTGTAATCAATGATAAGATTACACCACACAATGTAATAAAAACTGGCTTAGATCTAATAATTTCATTTGCTTGTAATTTTAACACATCTAGTAAATATCGAATTTCTTTCAATTGATATTGTTGATCAAAAATCACGAAATATGACATATAAACATCGTTTGCTATTTTTTCATTCAGTATATTTTTATGAATTTTTCTCACTAATCGATCGCAAAAATCTTTATCTAAAGCTTTTTCAGGTATGAATAGTTCCTCTTTATTTTCAAAAACATTTGTGCCGGGATGCTTCAAACCCCTCATCCTCTCATACTAGTTTACCTGATTTAATGACCGTATTATGAATAGAAAGCTTGTTTATAGTCAAAACATAGTCACCTTTAAATCTTTCAGACAATACAAGTATATGAAGGAACAGAAAGGTTGTATGTTATTATCGACAAAATTTTATTGTAATTTGATTTACATTTATAAAGACTTAATTAGTTTAGTTGTCGATAGACAGCTATTGCATCTGTAATATTGAACTGCTCTGTTCGTGAGTCACCCTTAGCACCTACTGTTACTAGAATATACTCCTCGCCATTAATTGTCGCTAGACTTGCTAAACATAAGCCTGCTTGCTCTGTGTAGCCAGTTTTGCCGCCAATTATTTCTCCTCTCGTCTTTTCATTAGCATTCAAATTTTTAAACATTCGACTCGTCACCGTCATTCCCTCTGGATGAAGATTCGTTGACTTTATTGAATATCTTTCCGCCGTATAGATATCCCTAAAGGTGTTATTGGTTAAAGCATATTGTAAAAGTATCGAAATATCTTTCACACTCGTATAATGATCAGGATGATGGAGTCCTGTTGCATTCATAAAATGTGTGTTTTTCATCCCTAGCTGTTTAGCTTTTTCGTTCATTAACTTTACAAATTTACTCTCCGACCCAGTTATGTAATCGGCTAAACCAATAGAAGCATCCGCACCTGAAGGTAGCATTGAACCATAAAGTAAATCCTCTGCTGTTACCTCCTCATTAGGAAGAAAGCCTGCCATAGAAGCATTTTCTTCATATAAATTCTTAAATATACTTTTAGGAAGTAAAATCTTTTCCTGTAAATTCGGGATATTTTCAATTGCAACTAGAACCGTCATGATCTTCGTCAAAGAAGCAGGATAAATGATTTCGTCACTATCTTTGTCCAATAAAATCTTATTTGTGTCTAAGTTCACTAATATAGCATTTGAGCTATGTAAATTCACATCAAGATTTATTTCACTTTTCTTTGGCATTTCTAGCTGAGGATAATCAACTATTTCTAGCTTTGAATCTTGATAATCTTTTACAAACATGACCACCAGAAAAATAATAATCAGTAATATTAGGCTATAAAATCCTTTTCTTTTCAACATAAAAACAACTCCTTCTCTCTATGCCTCTATTGAAACATAAAAAAAGGAGCCTTTTTTTAATAATCTATTATAGAATTCTTAAGGTTTCTTAAGAAAGTGTTGGAAGCATAACAGTGAAAACTGTTTTTTCATCATCACTTGAAGCTGATATCGTTCCTCCATGAGCATGGACTATTTCATTGGCAATTGCAAGACCAAGCCCCACCTGATTGAGTCGATCTAGCAGAATCTAAACGATAGAATTTTTCAAAAATCATCTTTAATTTTTGAGGTGGTATTGTTTTTCCCCTATTTGTAAATGAAATAAAGGTCTGGTCATTTTGATGATGTGCGCTAATATGAATTATACTGTTATCATCGCTATATGCTATGGCATTTTTCAAAATATTGTTAAATACCCTTGCTAATTTATCGGCATCCGCAAAAACCTTCATTTCTCCCTCAATATTCACAATGGCCTGCTGCCCTTTTGGGGCCAATAAGGGATAAAATTCATCTGCCAATTGCATTAACATATAATTCAAATTAATGGATTCTTTATCTAAAATAATGGACTGTAAGTTAAATCTAGTGATTTCAAAAAATTCATTAATCAACTGTTCTAGCCTATATGATTTTTCTAATGAAATCTTCACATACTTTTCTTTTTGGTCAACAGGCATGTCCTTTGCCTCATCCAACAGACTCAAGTAACCAATCATAGATGTCAGCGGTGTTTTAATATCATGTGCTAAGTAAACAACTAAATCATTTTTGCGCTGCTCAGCCTCCTGTGCATCCCTTGCCCGTTTTTCTAATTTATTTTTAACATCATTTAGTTTTTTCTCCATAAAATCTAGCTCAGAAGGAAGACTTATTTCCTGATCTGATTCCTCTGAAAGCATATTAACACCTATGGAAATTTGGTTAAAATACTTCGTAAACCGAGAAAGCGCAAAATAAAAAATTACTAATAGCAAAATAATTAAACCTATCGCTAACCAAAGGGACTTATTTTGTTGAAATAATATTCCATAGGCTCTCTGTGCCGAATAATAGTCAAGCTGTAGTACGTTTTCACAAAATCGAATAAACCAATCAGCGAAAGGGGCTTGTAAGACACCATCAATAAACACATTGCTTATGAAATAGCCGACCAACAATGCTATTACTAAAATCAACAAAATTTGAAGCATGATTGTTCTTTTTAGTTTTCCAAAGTCATTTTTCAATGGTATACCCCACTCCCCAGACAGTTTTTATGAATTTAGGGTTCTCTGCGGAATCATTCATCTTTTCTCGTAAATGCCTAATGTGAACCATAACCGTATTGTTACTGCTATAATATTTCTCTCCCCATACTTCTTGAAATAATTCTTCTGATGAAACGACACGCCCTCGATTTACACATAAAAACCACAATATGGAGAACTCTGTAGGAGTCAGAGACAGGTGTTTTTCATTTAACATACATTTCCGAGTATTTTGCTCTAAAATCAAACCCGAAAAATCAATACTCGGATCATTTTGTAATGTCTCCTGATGATTGTACTTTGTAAATCTGCGAATCTGAGCCTTAACCCTTGCAATAACCTCCAATGGACGAAATGGCTTAGTTATATAGTCATCAGCTCCAAGTGTAAGCCCCGTTATTTTATCTATTTCTTCTTCCTTCGCTGTTAACATAATCACCGGAAAATGATATTGTTCGCGAATTCTTCGGCAAATTTCAAAGCCATCGATTTCAGGCATCATTACATCAAGAATAGCAAGATCCAATTTGTTAGAGTGTATACACTCTAACGCTTCCTGAGCATCATAAAATTTATAAACATTAAAATTTTCATTTTTTAAATAAAGCTCAATTAAATCCGCAATCTCCTTTTCGTCATCAACTACAAGAATATTTATATCCATGCTCATAACCACCTTTTATTCAAATAGCTTTATCTGTTGTAAAACCTTGATTTAACAATATTCCCAGAGGTTCTACTAATCACCCAACATCATATCATTCCGTTAATCTTACTGTCATGCAAAGTCTTATTATTTAAGAAAATCTAAAGAATTACACATAAAAAAACCACTCGTTTTACAACGAAGTGGTCTAATGAATTATTCTGCTGAAATATACGCCATTAAGGTGGTTTCATTACCTTGCTTGATCATCATAATAGGCTTCATTAGCAGCCTTTTCATTTGTGCCCTTTAAATAAGCTAAAATCATATCTGGTCGTTTTAGTAACAGCCAGTCTCCATAATGGTCAAATCGTCTGCACGAAGTAATCATTCCATTTTTAATCGTTCCATATTTTTTACCGTTCTTCTTGCCCCATTGTTTTAAACGCTTAGCAAAATCAGCATCTTCTGCCATTAGCATATTCTCATTAAAACCTTTTATCGCCTGAAAGTCCTTTTTGTAGCACCAAAAGATCCCTACAGAGATAAAACCATACTTGAACAGTAAGGGAACAATAAGTAGCATGGTAGATACTACTATACCTAAGGACATTCTTTCAAAATTACCGTTCACGCCTCCTCCAATGAATTGATTGGAAGCTAAATGCTTTTCAACCTCTGATAGCATGTGTTCTGTCATTCGAGTATCAGCATCAATTGTAATCAAAATATCGCCTTTTGCTAACGCAGCTCCAGCATTTCTAATTTTGGATAAATTTTTATCGCTATTTTCCAATGTCACACAATTGTAGGACTGTGCAATTTCTTTCGTTTTATCCGTACAACGATTTAGCACAACGATAACTTCTACTTGATCTTTATAAGGTTGTGCAGACTTTGCAATTGACTCTAGACACCCACCAATATAATTTTCTTCGTTATGAGCAGGTATTATAATAGAAAATTTCACATTTCCATCAGGAACATCTTTTATAAATGGTGTGCTTTCCGACATATAAAATTCCCCCTTAATGATTAGCTCTCGTTATTGTAATTTAAGTATACATTCAAATATTCCACTTAAATTTTTTATTTTTGGGTTTTTATGTATATTATGCAACAACTTGAATTAAGCTCCAATATAGAAATGGCATGACACCTTAGTTATTTACGCAAAAAAAATAGAGTTGATTTTGTGATTATCAACTCTTTCGTCTTATTTTATTTAGGATTTTTATTCATTAGAACTTCTTTTATTTGATCTGCTTGCAATGAAAACTGCCGTTGAGAAAATAAATATTCCTGTACATAGCCACATCATAATCCCATTCCATTGACTGTTGAATATTGTGACATTTATGAGGATGATAAATTGCATGACACAAGTTGCTAAATATAGAGCTAAGGGATAGTTCATGAAACCGCCTCCATTTCGAAGTCATCCATTTATTATATTATTCAACAAATACTTTAAAAACCCTTTACACAAAGAACAAGACTGCAATGAATTTTTGCAGTACTAATCAATTATGCCTCGGCATAATTGCGTCCGGTGTGGAGTTGAAATAAAGTCGTACCGTTCATAAAAAAATGTACCGTTTTGAATAAAGATAACTGTTTATAAAAAAGTTGCCTCGTTTTACCCCTTTATATATGATTGATTTAAAGGGATGTTTTTATGTCCAAAAGAAAAGAACATCTGAAGTGTAGAATTGAAAGAAAGTTGCCCCGTTTTACCCCTTTGGATATGGTTATCTAAAGGTTTTTTTAAGTGGCAAAGATAAGAACATTTGAAATAAAAGATCGATTAAAAACTTTTGAATGACAATTAGTTGTTAAAGTGCATTTTAATAGAACAAGACTTACTAACCCTAAAGCAAGGTAGGAGGAATCGAAAATGGAAAAGATTAAAGAAATTGTAGCAGAACGAAGAACCTATACATCTAACCAAAACACTCATTCCCATAATTATGCTCAGTTAATTTTGCCTCTCCAAGGAGAGCTTTATATTAATGCAGGGGCACAGGATCTTCGAATAGATCACCAAACATTATTTTTTATTCCTCCCGAGTGTAATCATACTTTTCATTCAGTTGTACGTAATGAGTTTTTGGTTGTAGATATTCCTCATTTCATGCTAACTAGGAGAAAGTTATATAATAAAGGAATTTCCTTTAAATTAGATAATCAATGGAAAGGGATTCGCTATCTAATCCTGAATGAAATCGATAAACAATCTTTACATGGCTCTGCTCTTAAAGACCTATATCCCTATATTTCACATTATTTACTCCAAGAACAACAACCTAAATCTATTAGGTATATCCATGAACATTACAATGAGAATATTACGGTAAATAAACTGGCTTCACTTGAACATTACAATCCTTCATATTATTCGGATTGGTTTCTAAAAGAAACTGGGAAATCTCCATCAGCATACATACAGGAAGTTCGTTTGAATAAAGCAAAAGAATTGCTGATTAATACAGATTTACCCATTTTACACATCGCAATTCAAGTAGGTTTTGAACATCAATCTTCCTTAACACGGTTATTCCAAAAATATGAGGAAATAACACCAAGCCAATTTCGAAAAAAAACATAGTATTTTGGAAAAAAAACCTCGAAAATCTTTTATACCAAGCAAATAATGAAATTTGGATAAAAAAATTCCGAATTTCGGTAAAAAAACTGTTATCTGATGTTTGTAAAATTTTAATATGGACTTGGTTAAAGGCCAAGTTACTTCTTGATACCTGTGATTCTTTCTGTAATCACGGTTTTTTTTTGAGAAGTCACTTAACTTAAAAGGAGCAAAAAGATGGAAACAGTTTTAGGTTTAATTTTTACACTCTTATGGTCATCTGCAGCGATAGCTACAAAGTTTGGCTTAAACTCTACCACCCCTTTGGTATTGGCTACCACTCGCTTTCTGATCGCTGGAGGTTTGCTATTTCTTTATGTTTATTTGTTAAATAAAAAATATCCTTGGCCACGGTCACAGGAATGGGGCTCATTAATTGTTTTAGGGTTATTGAATACAACAATTTATCTGGGTGCAACCTTTTGGGCATTGAATTATGTATCGGCAGGCTTATTTAATTTATTTGTTACAACAAATCCTTTTGTGGTTGCTTTCCTGTCCACTATATGGTTAAAACGAAAAATTTATTTACAAGAATGGATAGGAATGGTCATAGCAGCATTTGGATTATTAATTGGTATATGGCCATCTATCACAACCAGTGAGGCTAGTGTAAATGGATTGATTATTTTGGGAATAGGAATGGTATCAATGGCGATTGGAAGTGTTTATTTTAAAAAAGTCAATTTAAACCTTCCAGGTATTGTCATTAACACTTGGCAAGTGTCTATTGGTGGAGTTGTTTTAATCCCTATAGCTTATATTCTCGAAAAAGAAAATTTTTTTTTAAAATTGGATTATTATTTACTTGGTTCGTTATTTTGGTTGGTGTTCATTATTTCAATCGGCACAATGTTGCTTTGGTTTTACCTGTTGAAACAGGATACGGTAAGGGCTAACAATTGGTTATTTATGACTCCGATTTTTGGATACTTATTAGGTACTATTTTTTTAAATGAATCTATTACTATGTTTGATATTACAGCAACAGTATTTGTGGTAATGGGATTATTACTTTCAGGGAATATAGCCGTCCTCCCTATCAAAAAAACTCCAAAACAGAATCCGAAGAGTTAGTTATGATTCAAGTAAAAATATAAAATAAGTTCTGGCTAGTGCTTTATTCAATTAAAGGGCACTTTAAATGAATAAGGGTCACAAAAATGATTTAACTTTTTTATAACTAAATGATTCAATTGAAATTATTAAAAGCGTGTTTTGATCAAACTTTTTTCAAATTACGCTTTTTTTTTGTTTATTTATCAGGTTTATTAATATCAATTTGATCAAACTTTATTTTAAAGCAACATTCTGAGTCCGCTTTGTGCTTAGGCCTGCAAATGTTTTTTGTGCGAAAGCGCAGTGCTAACGTAGCGGCAGCGACAGATTTTTATTGCGCGAAAGCGTAGCGGCAGTGGCAAGATGTTGGTCACTCAGTCGTGTGTTGCTGTTGCTGCGCTTTCACACAGATAAATTGCCACAGTACGTGGCGTTCTTAGACTGAGTTCCTCTATTTCAGCGGATGTTTGGATACCCGCTGAAAAGAGTGACTTAAAATGCATTCAGCTCTCTACCTATAGAGGTGGGAGACATCTGTACATGTCGCTACGCTTTCGGTACAAAAAACACTTGCTGAAAGAAGTTAAATCGGATGGACTTAACTTCCAAATGCAAAAATAAGTTCTGTCTCACAAGCTATTTCTCCATCAACCGTTGCTATTCCACGTCCCTTACCAATGACACCCTTTAAGCGTGTAATTTCCACTTCAAGACGCAGTTGATCACCAGGTTTAACTTGTTTTTTAAAGCGACAATTATCAATACCTGCCAATAATCCAAGTTTCCCTTGATTTCCTTCTTTTGTGAGCATAATAATTGCACTTACTTGAGCTAACGCTTCAACAATTAACACACCTGGCATCACTGGATAATTAGGAAAATGTCCATTAAAAAATTCTTCATTGATCGTTACATTTTTAATGGCTACCGCTCTCTTCCCTTCTTCTAATTCCAATACTCTATCTACTAACAGAAAAGGATAACGATGTCTAATAACTTCTTGTATTTGTTGAATATCTAGCATCAAAAAAACCTCCATAAATATTATTACCTAATTCTATCATTAAATATTAGTAGTTGGTACTATTTTTACGTTTGAATTACAAAATAAAAGCCACATTCCCATGGATGTGACTAATATATTTTGTATTAGTAGTCTTGCTTATTAAGTGGCCAGATAGAAGTAGGTACATTTTTATATGGGAAGTTTCTCAAATAATTTGAGGCTGCTCCTAGTGCATCCACATAAATAATATCTCCCACTATTGGTTCGAATGCTGCTCTAAAATGATTTTTCGCTTTCAGTACAAGTAGTTTTTTATCTTTAGGCTCGATTCCTATATGGCGGAACATCTCTGGGTCATTAGCAGACATTGGAGTACCTATTAATAAGACTTCAACATCCTCACATTTAATATACACGGCATTCTTTAAGTCCATACGATAGTTTTTCTGATAAGGACCAGAATTATTAAACACACCATCTGAAATAGCAATAACATCTGCTATTACGTCAATAGGAAGTCCGTATTGAGGATTAACCTTACCCCCTAATTGTAACTGGACTTTAGATCCTATTCCCGCTTCCTTACATTTTTCGATACTTTCTACATCGTAAATCCCACCTATCAAACAATCTTTAATGTTTAGCGCTAAAACTTCTCTCATTAGTTCTGTTGTATCAGCGCTACCACAACTTAATGGGTTGTCTGAGACATCAACTAGCGCCACTGGCTTATCTCCTAAAAGTTGAAAGGCCTGTGAAATCGCTTCTTTTGTTGTTGGTAGAGTTACTAAGAACTCTTCTTTAACGTCCATATATAAGTTTGTCAGATTTTCAAGTGCTTGCTTTATGATTCCTTCTTCTGTTCCCGTCACAATAATACCTGCTCCCACGTGTGCTACATCAGCATAGGGAAATCCTCCTAATATAGTTATATTGAAAATGCCTTCTTCCGATTCTAATATTTTCGATGTTTCAATCAATTTATGCATTGGTCCTTCGGATGTTCTCATATTAATAGAGGGAGGCATTAAGGAGAGTTTTTTCATGTTAACTTTAAATTGCTGCCCAGAAAGTAATTTAATTAGAGCGTTAGCTGCAATTTCACCAGTTTCATACATATCAATATGTGGGTATGTTTTATAACCAATTACTGCATTAGCTAAATCTAAGTAGCTTTCTTTGATGTTAGCATGCATATCAAGGGTAATAACCATAGGAATATTTCCAACAATATTTCTGATTTTATTCATGTATTGCTCTTCCGGATCTTGTAATCCCTCTACTACCATAGCACCATGTAGAGCTAATAATAGTCCGTCCAATGCCTTTTCTTGCTGAAGTATTGTGAGCATTTGATTTTCAATTTGAGAGTAAGCGCTTGCCGTAACAATACCTGAAGGGATAGCTGCTGCGCAAAGCAATGGTACTATTTCAATATCATTATATCGTTCTAAAACATCAATGAATCCACCTAACTCTGTTTTTGTGTTGCGAAATTCTTGAACTAGCTCTCTACCTTCAAAATACCCATAGTTTTCAAATTGCGGAATTCCAGTTTTATAAGGAACAAAACTATGTGATTCGTGATAAAACATACCAATACCTATTCTTCTCACCATAGCCTAACTCTCCTCCAATATATATGACAAAATTTACGGAAAGTATATTTATAGAATTCATTCTCTAACAAACGAGATTTTCTTATTATTTTTTTACTCAATGCACCTTTCTACAACCATTGCCAATCCTTGTCCACCTGCTATACATATAGCAGCTACGCCATAACGTAACTTGCGCTTTTCTAGAGCGTGAACTAATGTTGTTAAGATTCTAGCACCAGACATACCTAAAGGATGTCCTAATGCAATAGCTCCACCGTTTACATTAAGTTTAGATAATGGAAGAGATAATTGTTTTGCGCAAGCTAATGTTTGAGCAGCAAAAGCTTCATTAATTTCAAATAAATCTATATCACGGATTTTTAATCCAGCCTTTTCTAAAGCCTGTTCAATAGCTGGAACAGGGCCAAGCCCCATTTCTTTTGGGGAAATGCCCACTGACGCAAATGATACAATTTTAGCAAGTGGTTTACATCCAAGTAAATTTGCTTTTTCATCATCCATGAGTAACAACATTGAAGCCCCATCGTTACGTCCAGAGGCATTACCCGCTGTTACGCTACCGTCTTTTTTAAATGCAGGTTGCAATTTAGCTAAAACATCAATATCTGATAGACGTGGATGTTCATCTACAGCAAAATGAATGGTTTTCTTTTTTCCTATTTTGACTTCTATTGAGACAATTTCACTTTCAAAATCACCTTTATCAATAGCTGCTTTTGCTTTTTTCTGACTCTCATAAGCAAAATAATCTTGTTCCTCTCTTGAAATACCGAAATTTTCCGCCAACCATTCTGCTGTTTCTCCCATCGAAAAGGTACCGTAAATCGATTCTGGCTGAGATTTTGCTTGACTTTCAATATTAGAGTCATAAATAGTAAGATTTCCGTTTAATGTTTTAGTTCGGTCTGGGATGAAGTAGAAAGGTGCTTGAGACATGCTTTCTACACCACCAGCGAGTATTACATCAGCTTGTTTAGCCATAATTGCCATTGTAGCATTAAATACAGCTTGCATCCCCGAACCACATTGACGATGTACAGTATATGCAGATAGTGTGTCGGGGAATTTCGCTTTTAATGCTGCGACTCTTGCGATATTCGGAGCATGTGTACTTTGTTTCGTTTGTCCTACAATAATTTCATCTAAAATTTCTTCCCCGTAACCAGCAGAAGATAGATTATTTTGCATAACATGGGCAACTAAATCTTCAGGCAAAGTTTGTGCTAAAGATCCTCCAAGTTTACCTATCGGTGTTCGAAATGCATTCACTATAACTACCATATATATCCTCCTTGCTACTATTGAAAATGTAGTATAAAAATAAAAACCGAACTAACGTATTGTATATATAGTTACATAAAAATACCTATATTTTTCTACGCTTGATCGGTTAAAGGAAACTTCTTTTCTTTTATAACTATCAAATTTCATTCCTTAACATTGTCCCAATAACGTTGTACAGCTGCTTGTAAAGCAACAATTATTGCTTGCTGGCTAGGGGCAAAATAACTTCTCCTTATTTTCTCAATTAAGTCATCTAACCCTCCCGCTAAGCAATATCCTATTAAAAGTCTTCTGAAGAAAGATTGTGTAAGATCTGTAACTACTGTAAATTCCGCTTCTACTATTACATGTCTCTCACTATCTATTTCTAGGACAATCCCTGCATACTTGTAGATTTCATACATTGAAGTCCCTTGAGGTGCTTTGGCATATCCAGTTACAAGCACTGTATTAGCTTCATTCACATACTCGCCTCCTAACAACTATAAATATTACAAAGTACGACCTAATTGTATTTGATTGATATGTTTATACTTGATTTTGCGTAAGTGCAACTTTATACATTGCTTCGGTGTGTTGTTTTACAGTTTCTAGTGTCACGCCCGGCATTAAATCGACTAAATATAGTTCATGATCTTTCACATGAAATACCGCTAAATTTGTAACAATAATATCAACGGACCTTGTTGAAGTTATTGGATATGCACATTCTTTTACAAGCTTACTTTTACCTTCCTTAGAACAGTGGGTCATTGCGACAATAATTTGTTTTGCTCCTGATAACAAATCCATTGCGCCTCCAACACCTAAAATAGTCTTGCCGGGTACAGCCCAATTAGCGATTAATCCTGTTTGATCAACTTGCAATGCGCCTAATATGGCAACGTCGATATGCCCACCACGAATCATCGCAAAAGAATCGGCACTATTAAAAAATGAAGAGCCTTTTTTTTCACCAATAGGTAACTTACCTGCGTTGACTAGGTTGGGGTCAATATTGTCAGGGTCTATATCTGTAACACCTAATAGTCCGTTTTCTGTATGAAAAATAATCGTATCATCTTTAACATATTCTGATACTAATGTAGGAATGCCGATTCCCAAATTTACAACCGCAGGCCCAACTATTTCTTGAGCTACACGACTAGCAATGAGATGTTGTTCCTTCACAGAGTCTTCACCCCTTCTTTCGTCAATATTTTTTTAGCAACTACAATTGAATCAACGAATAGATGAGGGGTAACGATTTCTTCAGCATTTAGAGAACCTACAGGCACAATTTCATCCACTTCTGCAATTACATATTTAGCAGCTGTCGCCATTAGAGGATTAAAATTCCGAGCCGTTTTATAGTATGTTAGATTCCCTAATTCATCTGCCTTGTGAGCACGAATAAATGCAACATCGCCCTTAATAGATTGTTCAAAGATATACGTTTCATCATCTAAGACTCGTTGTTCTTTACCTTCTGCTAATTTTGTTCCAACAGCTGTTTTAGTATAGAAACCACCAATACCTGCACCACCAGCTCTTAATGCCTCAGCCATTGTACCTTGAGGTAAAAGTTGAATAGCTAACTCACCCTTCTGATACTTTTCACCAACATCTCTATTACTTGTGAAGTAAGAACCAATGACTTTCTTAATCTTATTTTGATTTAGAATAAGACCTAATCCTTTACCAGACTCGCCTAAATTATTACTGACAACAGTCAAGTCTCTTACTTCTTTCTCTTTTAAAGCATCTATTAACGTTAGAGGTGCTCCAATTAAACCAAAGCCACCAACTAATAATGTGTTCCCATTTTTTAAATTATCAAGTGCTTCTATGGCCGAACTTTTTATCTTGTTCATTCAATTCACCCCACCCAATAGCTTAAAACTTCTTTTTCATGCAATAACGATGTTCATCTTTACCAAATTCATTTTCGCGTGTTTCAATGATTTCAAAGCCGAACGCTTCATAAAGTTTTATCGCTGCTACATTCTCTGTGTTGACAGTCAATGTTACATATTTAAAGCCTTGTGCTTGTATATAATCAAGAAGCTCTACTAAGAATTTCTTTCCGATACCTTTGCCTTGTTGATCCGAACGAACATAATAACCAAATACGTATGCTTCATCTGGATTATCAAAATTACGCATTAATTCTCCAACTGCGATAGGACGATCATCACCTTCTTCTTTAAACCAAACCATTTTTCCATATCGAGTTAGAGGTACTAGACACTGTTCATCAACGGCACCTACTCCTGGGAAAGCATCTTTTTCAAGTTCCATCATCATATCAATTTCATTAATCTTTAATTTTTTTGGCACTTCAATAAAATATGTTGCTGTCATATTTCTCACTCACTCTCTTTGTTTGATCATATTTATCCCAATGTAATTGCATTTTTTCTCTTCCATTAAAAATATTAGCATGAAATTGGATTGGAGAAGTTTCTCTTACTTTCTTTAGTTGTTCTAAAGATGCTTTAAGCTCATTCGAATTTAGTAATTTATCCATCTTATTTAAAATACTTAGTCCTGCAACATGACCCTGAGCCATGCAAACTTTAGCACCTTCAATTCCTGTAATATTTCCTGCAACAAATACGTTCTTAACGGTTGTTTCCAATCTCTCATTATGAATAGGTACTTTGCCACTTAATCCATCAATATCTGCAAATTCACATTTCAAGACAACCGATAATTCCGTTTGAGGTGTTAGTCCCGCTGAAATACATACTGCGTCTACATTTAACGTTCTTGCTTTACTTGTAAGTTCACCTTCAAATGTTACATTTTGTACTTTCACGGCCTCTACTTCTTGAGCGCCATGAATTTCACTGATGCATTTATTGAGAAATATCGGGATCCCCCACATTTTAATACCTTTAGGTGGATAAAATTTATGTGCTAACTTTCGCCCTACATCACTTTTTATTACATTTGTGCCCATTTTTATAAATGAATTTGGAGCATGATTGCCTACTGAGCTAAAAATCTGCATGACTATATTTGGATTAGAGATTGATTTAGAGAACATGTTTTTAGGAGGTAAATAAATACCTACAACATCTACTCCAGCTAATTTCATAGCTCTAGCGATTGAAATTGAAAGAATATCTGCACCTATAATTGCTACTCTATTTCCTGGCTTAACGAAATATTGATTTGTAAGAACTTGGGCTCCTCCAGCAGTAATCACTTTAGGTAATGTCCAACCTTTGATAGGAAGCCCTTTTTCAATAGCTCCAGTAGCTAACAGTAAATAATCAGCTTCCACGATTGGTAGGATGTCTAACCCATCCACTTTTGAAAGATAAAGCTTATAATTTGCATCAATATTCCATACTTGTGTGCCAAGAATGAAAGTAATATTGTTATAACTTTTTGCTTCGTTGATTAGCCTTTCAGCAATGTCTCTACCAATCCACCAATTACCGTTATTCTCTTCATGTAACTGTCCTAAAAGTTTACCTCCTAGCATATTATTTTCTTCTATAACAACTACAGAAACCTTTCTTTTTGCTAGTGTAATTGCTGCTTGTAAACCTGCTGGTCCTCCACCAACAATAGCTACATCGTATTTCATACTATTCAATCCCCCTATCAGTCGAGAATACTTCTAACCCTTCAACTATAGGTACGTTACATGCTCGAACCATTCCTTGGTTTTTAATATATACGCGACAGTCAAAACAGTTCCCAATACCGCAAAATAAACTGCGTCCCATATTATTTTTCTCCGTATGTCTCAAGGTTGTTACATTATTCGCCCATAGTGCAGTTGCTATTGAATCGCCATCAAGACCAGTGTATTTGTGTTCGTTAAAATAAAAAGTTATCTGTTTTTTATGTGAAATAGTTACAATAGGATGATGTTGAATTCGCATTATTCATTGTCCTCCCTCACTGCAAGTTGACATAGTGAAACAGGGCGCACAGGGACATGTACTGTTAAGCTAGAAGGCTGTAACATACCTTTTGGAATTTGATCAGACATATAATCATCGATTAATGTGCGACAAATTCTTCCTTGGCACATTCCCATACCTAGACGTGTCGCCATTTTTATTTCTTGAGATGTTATTAAGCCGTTTGCTTTCGCTACTTCAATATCTTCTAAACTAACTTCCTCACAGCGACAAATAATAACGTCTTTCATATTTAATCACCTGTTTCTTTTACTTTTTCAAAACGAGCTACACTTAATTTTTTTAGCATTTCTTTTATCACATCGTTCAGCTCGATATGATGTATATGGTCATATAAATACGAGCTCATTAGCTTGCCCATTACTGTCGATATACCAAAACCATGGCCATTATAACCAGCTGATACAAAACCATTTTCAAGTGTCTTTAATTTACCCATTATAGGTGTGAAATCTGGCGTTAACTCTACTGTTCCGGCAAATGTGCGTAGTAGTTTTTTATTTTTTAATTTTGGAAATAACTCTAAAAAACGTCCTGATTGTAGTTGGATGGCTTCCATTGTATTGTTTAATTCATACCCGTCTATTTCCCAAGGGCCACCTCCCCCAAAGAGTATATTCCCAGCATGTGTTTGTCTTAAGTAGATTCCGTTCCCTGTAAAGAAAGGTTTAATAATATTTTGACGAACAATTTCTGTTGCAAACAATTGGGAGCGTCGAGGCCTGATTGGAATATGCTCACTCAGTTCTTTACAGATTTTTTGAGTCCAAGGACCAGTTGAGATGATGAAATAATCTGCCGTTAAGCTGCCTTTTGGAGTTTGTACCGTTACGATTCTATTTTTTTCTGTAATGATTTTTTCAACATGACAATGATTATAAAGTTTAGCTCCACCTTGCTTTAAAGATTTTATTAAACTTTGAGAAGTTGTGAATGGATAAGCTGACCCATCGTCATGGCTAAAGATACCTAATGAAATATCATCACTTAAAAATGGAACATACTTTTTCATTGATCTATTGTCTAACATTTCCACATGTATTCCCGCTTGGACATATAGCTCATAAGATTTTCTTAATAGATTTGCTTCGATCTCATTTCGAGCCACCATCAAATGTCCATTTTTTTTGAAGTGAGTTTCAATACCTTTTTCACTTAACTCACTCCATATTTTCAATGCATTTAAAGAATATGGAATTTCTGATAACTCTCGTCCTAATGTCATAATTGCTCCGCCATTTCTACCGGAGGCAGCAGCAGCAAATGATTTTGCTTCGACTATACTTACTTCAAAACCAATTTCTTGTAAAAAGTAACCTGTTAACAGGCCGATTATTCCACCACCAATAATAAGAACACTTTTTTTCTCAGATAATGAACGCTCTTCATTTAAGTATTGTTCTAATGCATTTATTTCTAGCTTTGCTCGATGAACATCTTCGATCGTTTCTTTTTCAATGTCGAGAGCTAACATCGTTAATAAATTTTCGGACATAGCATTATCCTCCATAGCTAATATAGACTGATTTCCATTCTGTCATGAAATCTAACGTGTGATGTGAAACTTCACGTTGCCCATTTCCAGACATTTTTAATCCACCGAATGGGACACCTAGCTCTGCATTTGCTGTGCCAGCATTGATATACACTAGTCCGGTAGATATATCGTTTTGTGCTTGCATAGCTATTGATAAATCATTAGTAAAGACAGCTGTTGAAAGTCCATATTTCGTATCATTGTTCCAAGTGATAACTTGCTCATAATGATCAAAGGTGATAATTGAAAGTACTGGACCAAAGACTTCCTCTTGTGCGATTTCAAAAGTAGTCTCAATGTCGTCTAAGATTGTTGGGGCGTAGTAATATCCTTCATCTTCCATAAGAGTGTGTCCCCCAATTACTAGTTTCGCTCCCTCTTCAATGGCTTTTTGTACAGCGCCATCGATTTGTCTTAAACTTGTTTCATTAATAATCGGACCGACCTGTGTACTATCTTTTAATCCATTTCCGATAATCAATTTGCTAGTCGCTTGGATTAATTTTTCTAGAAAAAGATCTTTAATACTTTCATATATAAAAACTCTTCTTGTCGCTGTACAGCGTTGACCGCTTGTACCATAACCTGAGGCTACAATCTGTGAAACTGCTAAATCTATATCAGCATCTTTCATTACAATGGCAGCATTAAGACCACCTAATTCAAGTGTGACACGCTTTAATTGTTTTGCAGCTTCTTGTGCAATTTTAATCCCTACATTCGTAGAACCTGTGAAAGTCAGTAAGGGTACATCTTTATGACTAACAATATACTCTCCAACCTCTGGCGAACTTGATGTTACCAAGTTTAATATACCTGGCGGTAAACCACTTTCAACCATATAAGAAGTAAATTGTGTCGCTGTACAGTTTACTTCTGGGGAAGGTTTCCATACTACAGTGTTCCCTGCAATAAATGCTGAGAATATCTTATATGCAGCAAGTGAAATTGGATAATTCCATGGTGTGATACAGCCAATAACTCCTATAGATGTACGTACAGTATGGATATGACGGCCTTGGACCATCGATGGTATGACTTCTCCCATCGCTTTTTTACCTTCTCCGCTGAAGTATATTGCGGTTTGAATGGCTACTTCTACTTCACCTAATGCTTCTTGTAAAGGTTTGCCCATTTCTTTAGTTATTAATTCGGCTAACGAATTTTTACGTTCTGATAACATAGTTGCAATATTTTTTAATACTTGAGCCCGTTGTACAGCGGTAAATTTACTCCATTGTAAATAAGCTTGATTAGCACTATTAATTGCAGCTTCTGTATGATTAATTGTTCCTTCAGAAAAGTATCCAATAATTTCTTCTTTCGTCGCTGGATTGAAAGAAGGAGTTACATTATCAGTTTTGTGCCACTCACCATTAATTAAGATAGTTGCAGATTGTTCATTTTTCATAGTTTGCATTGTCAATTCACAACCTCTTCTAAATTATTTTTAATACCTAAAAAGGATGCTAGTTTTGAACTTTCTGGATTAGTTAGAACTTGTTTAGGACAACCTTGTTCCTCAATTTTTCCATTAACCATAAATACAACTCTATCTGCCACGTCACGCGCAAAGTTCATTTCATGTGTGACCACAACCATTGTCATACCTTCGCTGGCAACTTGTTTCATCACGTTTAATACTTCTCCGACTAATTCAGGATCAAGAGCAGATGTTGGTTCATCGAATAGCATGAGCTTTGGTTTCATCGCTAATGCCCGTGCAATAGCTACACGTTGCTGTTGACCCCCAGACAGTTTTTTAGGATAATAATCTTTCTTATCCAAAAGGCCGACTTTTCCTAGTAGCTCTATTGCCTCTTTTTCAACTTCATGTTTGTTTCTCTTTAAAACATGTAAAGGAGCTACCCTGATATTCTCCAAAACAGTCATATGAGGGAATAAATTGAATTGTTGAAAGACCATTCCTACTTCCCGTTTAATATGTGCAATATTCGTTTTGACTTCATTTAGATGAATGTTATCTACGGTTATATTGCCGCTCGTAATTTTTTCTAAATGATTAATACATCTTAGAAGTGTACTTTTCCCTGAACCACTTGAGCCAATTAGAGAAACAACTTCACCTTTTTTAATGGTTAAATCAATCCCTTTTAATACTTCTAAATCTCCAAAATATTTATGCACGTCCACCATCTGAATCATGACCTCTTGTAATTCTGTATTCAAATGATTATCTATATTTTTCATTAGGTATCCTCCTCTACAGTTCACTTATAGACATTCTTCTTTCCACTCGATTTAAAATAAATGTAAAGAATGTTGTCATAATTAGATAGAATCCCGCTGCAACTAGATAAAATTCAATAAATGCATAATTAGAAGCTGCGTAGCGTTGCGATACCATTAATAACTCAGAAACAGTCACTAGAGAGGCTAAGGAAGAGTCTTTAAGCATCATAATGGCTTGATTTCCCAATGATGGTAAAGAAATGCGTAACGCTTGAGGCAAAATAACTTTTCTCATTTGTAAAAAATAACTCATACCTAATGATTCAGCCGCTTCAATTTGACCTTTAGATATTGACATAATGCCACCGCGGTAAATTTCGGCAATATATGCAGCAGAATTAATACCCAGCGCCATTACAGCTGCAACCATAGGTGATAGCTCAATACCAACTTGAGGTAAACCATAATAAATAAGAAATAGTTGTACGAGCATGGGGGTACCTCTAATAATCCATAAATAAAAGTCAGCGATTAAACTAATAATCTTTACTTTTGAAATTTTCATTAAAGCAACGAAGAGCCCTAAAATTAATCCGAAAATTGTAGAATAAAGTGTTAACTCTAACGTTATCCACGAGGCTTTCACCATGAAGGGTAAATAATCTGTTACTAAGCTGAAATCCAACATATAGTACCTCCCCCTCTATTTATAAACACTTCTACCAAACCATTTTTTACTAATTTCATCATAGGTACCGTCTTTCACCATGTCTTTAATATGTTTATTAATTTCATTGACTAAGCCCTCTTGGTTTTTGTTAACTGTAATGCCTGCTGTTTCATCGTATAGTACGTTCCCTACTGGAATAGCATCGTAACCGTTTTCAAGAATGATATTGCCACCTACTGCTTTATCAGTAATTGTTCCATCAATACGACCATTCATCATATCTTGGAAAGAGAGTAAATCAGACTTGTACAATACGGGTTCTCCACCAAGTCTAATTACTTCATCTGTAAAAGTAGTTCCTGTAGTAACACCAATTTTTTTCCCTTTTACATCAGTTTCTACATTTTTAATATTTGAATTTGACTTCGTGAAAAGTTGTGCTCCTGTATAATAATATGGTTCAGTGAAATCGACTTTCTTTTTTCGATCCTCTGTAATCGCCATACTTGAAATGATAATTTCATATTTTTTAGAAAGTAGTCCTCCAATAATTGAATCCCATGGTGTAGCAACGAATTCGACATTTAACCCCATACGCTTGCCAATTTCATTTGTAATGTCTACATCAAATCCTTCTAATTCATTTTTTGAATTATAGAAGTTGAATGGTGGATATGCTCCTTCAATACCAACTTTTATTACACCGTCTTTTTTAATCTTTTCTAAAGCGTCTTTTACATTAGAATTATCACTTGAGCCACATGCTGATAAAACAGCAACAATAATTAAAATAAAAATACATAAATATTTTTTCAAAATAAAGCCTCCCCTCAATTTATATATTTTTTTCCATTTCATATAATGTTTCTTCAAATATAATCATAAGCTGCTCGACATCAGCTGTTGTAATATTTAGTGGAGGCGCAATTAATATATGCTCTCCTTTAGTACCATCTACTCCACCACTACCTGGATAAAATACAACACCTTTCTTCATAGCAAGTGAGTTGAATTTTGCTGAAAACGACACTTCTTTTTCAAAATATTTTATCTCATCTGTATTTTCTAAAAATTCAACACCTATTAATAAGCCTTTCCCTCTTATACTTCCGATTGTTTTACTATTTTTTTTGATGTCATTTAATCTCTTATAAATAAGCGAACTTTGATTCTTTACATTCTCTTTAATGTTTTGATTTTCATACTCTGTAATAGCACTATATCCAGCAGCTAAGCAAACAGGATGACCACTGTATGTAAAGCCATGCAAAAACTTACCGTCGCTATATTTTTTTAATTGTTTTATTAAATTTTCATGAACAATCATTCCAGCTAATGGCGCATAACCCGCTGTAACTCCTTTACCGAACGTAATAATATCTGGTACTACATCTTTTTCATGCAGAATGGCAAAACTCTCACCAGTACGGTAAAAGCCAGTCATCACTTCATCTACAATCATATAAATATCAAATTCACTACAAATATTACGTATTCCTTTTAAATAGATACTTGTAGGTACCATAGCACCTTGTTGACTTCCTACAATTGGTTCTACAATAATTGCTGATATACTTTCTGCTCCTACCTCGTTTACAACTCGTCGTAACTGATTTAAGCATCTTTCATCTTCTTTTATCTTATCTCCTTCAGAAAAGTGAGGTGGATAATATGGAGCATCGATATGTTCGGTCTTATTAAGGAGAGGCGTATATGGGTAACGTCGTTGAACATCTCCACCAACAGAGAGTGATCCTATAGTATTACCATGATAGGATTGCCATCTACCAATACTAATAAATTTTGTCGCTTTACCTCTATCTCGATTAATTTGTCTACAAAGTTTTATGGCAGATTCATTTGCCTCAGACCCACCTGAACAGAAAAATACTGATTCCATTTTGTTTGGAGCTAATTCTATAATTTTTTGTGAAGTTAAGTGGAGAAGGTTTGTCTCAAACCTCATTGAATGTACAAAACCAATTTTCATAGCTTGTTCATACATAGCTTTGGCAATATTTTCGTTGCTGTGCCCCAAATTAGCAGCTACTGCACCTGAGCTTCCATCAATGTAGGACTCACCATCTTCGGTAAATAAATGAGAACCCTCACCATGTGTAATTATGGGGTAATTTGTATTAAAATCTCGATGGAAAACAAAATCATTTATTTTTACCATATCTCACACCATCCTTTTTTTCTGAATATTGTAATAATTTTAAAGAAAAAAAATCAAGCAGAAGAGAAAAAAGTAATTTAGACATTACTTTTTTTAACTTTGCTTGATTTTATTGAGACCATGATTAGGGGATACCTTATCACTTCAATATAACCGCAATAATTAAATTTTAATAAAAACCATTTTTCGAGCTAATTTGAATCATAAAGTACAAAAAAACGTTTCTCTAAATTTAAATCAATTATTAATGTCTGTCAATATACTTTATGTTATTAACTATGTATGTATGAATATACGGGTATATATAATAGATTCATTCCCATACTTTACTAAGGTTGGTGTTGTTCAGCATCGGTATTAGATTGTATACGAAGAAGAATACCGGTTATAAATTTAGCCTTAAAATAAACAGTGAATTTCGTTTTTTGGCACTAGATAACGAAATAGCAACACAAAATCCTTTCACTATAATTCAATAATAACAACATTATACAAATATCATCAAATTGTTTTCTGATTTTTATAAATAATCCCTTTCAGCATTTCATTATCGACAGGCATATAGAAGATAGAATATAATATTTCTTGCATTCATTAAGTCAATTTTATTATTCTCATTACTGAATGTTTAGTTTATTAGAATAGGATGGGTAAACATGTTATCTTTTATTGTAATAGTTCTTCTTTTATTTTTAATTCCGGGTCCTGCTGTTATCATTACCATTACGCAAACGCTGAAAGGTGGTAAAAAAAACGGTATTTTCACTGCATTAGGCATTGGCCTTGGCGACTTAGTTCATACGTCAGCAGCTGTATTAGGTTTATCAGCAATTTTAATGAAATCTGCCACTGCGTTTGAAGTAGTGAAATATATTGGTGTTGCATATCTTGTTTATTTAGGTATTCAAATGCTACTAACAAAACCGCAAAAAATAGAAAAACCAAATGTAGAACAAAGTCCGGCAAGTACCTCGTTCCGACAAGGTTTTTTAGCAGAAATTTTAAATCCAAAAACAGCATTATTTTTCTTAGCGTTTTTACCACAGTTTGTTCAACATAATGGCCAATCTATCACTGTACAATTATTGATTTTAGGAATTACTTTTGTTGTGATGAGCGCTTTGTATACTATTTTGTTAGCTATTATTACAAGCTTTATTGGTGAAAAAATCTTTACGAAAACATCAGGCAATGGTTCACGTTGGCTTGAAAAGGCTGTCGGTTTCGTTTATATAGGGCTAGGCGTTAAATTAGCACTTCAAACTCAAAGTAGATAATAGTTTCTAGGGAGAACACGATAAAATCGTGCTCTCCTTTTTTTCAATTTATATTTCAAGAACAAGTCCCATTTCAACTCTTACTTCCCTTTTTTCAATATCTTTATTTGAGTAACTTAATAGGTCACAGCCAATAAGGTGAAATCCATGATTTCTATAAAATTGTATAGCAGGATAATTAGAAGTTTGTGTTTCTAAAACGATCGCCCTGACTCCTATTTCTGCTGCTCGCTTTTTGACCAAAGCCATGAATTTACTCCCAATTCCTTTATGTTGATGAGATTGATCAATATGAATATCATTAATTCTTAAAACATTATGCCACTTCTCATGGCTAAAGCTAACAATTCCTGCTTCTTCTCCATTTAACTCTGCAATATAACATTCAATATCCTCAATATGATCTTCGAAAATTTCTACTTCTAAATATTTGTGAAACGGGGTGTCGAGATATTTTAACGTAAAATCAATTGCCCAGCCATCTTCTCGTTTTTTATAGGAAACATCATAATAGTTGTCGGAGCTGTATTGATAGATAATTTTTTTACCGTTAGGAAAGTGTTCTTTATATACCCTTTTTATTTGCAACAACTTTAATCACCCTTTCTTTAAAATGGTTCTTTAGTTAATCTTATTGCACATGGATATAACTGTAAACAAATTAGAAGATTTACAACTTGAATTAGCTGATTATATTCACAACCACATTCGGATTCTTGTAACACTTGAATACATGAGTTCTATTCAGTATAAACTTGTACACCTTAAAAAAGCTATTTAGTTTTGTGTAGACAATCCACGTATTATAAAATACTCTTATTACTTATTAATTAAAGAAGGTGTAAATGGATGTATGATATTACAGTTATCGGTTCAGGTGTAAGTAGTGTTTTTTTAGCATATACCTTATCTCAAAGTAATAAAAAGATATTAATTCTTGAAAAAGGAAAATCTCTAGAGGAGAGAAATAATTGTCCTATAGATCGAGGCGAAACATGCAATTGTAATATTTGCGAGAAATATTTTGGTTTTGCTGGTTTGGGTAAATCAGAAGGAAAGTTTAATTATACAAGTGATTTTGGCGGCGAATTAGCGCAAAAAGTAGGTAGAGAGAATCTTCTACAATTAATGGATGAAGTTGACGAAATTTTATGCCGTTTCGGTGGAGACTCGGTTATAAAATATTCCACAGCTAATACAGAACTCTCAAAAAGAGCCCAATTATGTAACTTACAGATGTTAACTACTGAGGTGAGGCACCTAGGTACGTCACTTTCAACGGAAATTTTCCAAAAAATTTATAAAGTTTTATCAAGCAAGATAGCTATTCAATTTGAGGTGGATGTGCAAGATATAATAAAAGATAATAATTCTTTTACTTTAATTACAAATAAAGGTAATATCCAATCTCAGAAAGTAGTGTTTGCAACAGGTCGATCTGGAACAGATTGGTTAAAAAAACAATGTTCTAGTCTTGGAGTTAAGCAAGGCAGAACTCGTTTAGATTTGGGTATTAGAGTTGAAATGGCAGAGCAACAGCTACGTTTAATTTTGGAAGATACCTTTGAAACAAAACTTGCTTATGCACATGAAGATATCATTTCAAGTACTTATTGCATGAATCCTAAAGGAAGAATCATTCGTAAATATCAAGAAGGTTTAGTCATGCCAGATGGTCAAAACTTTCGAGAGCAAAAGAATGGAACTTCTAATTTGAATTTTACTTTGTTCACTCCAACGTATTTTTCTACTCTTAAAGAAGCAAATACGTATGCACATAAGGTTATCGGTGAAATAAATAAAGGGACAGATCGTATTGTAGTACAACGTTTTGGAGATTTAAGGGAGGGACAGTCTACAACAAAAGAAAATATGTACAATAATCGAATTCAGCCTTCGTTAGAAGCTGAATTTGGGGACTTAACTAAAGAAATTCCTAAACTATATATTCAAATCTTGCAGGGATTTTTAAATCATTTGGAAAAATTTATTGGTGAAGCAATTGATGACGATACATTACTTTATGGTATGGACGGAAAGTTTTATTCGCCATCAATAGAAACTGACGGACATTTCCAAACAAATATTCAAGGATTATATGTAATCGGAGATTGTTCAGGAGTTACACATTCATTATCACAAGCAGCAGCTAGTGGTATTTTCGTAGGTAAATATTTAGCTAACAATTGTTAGTTTTAAGAAATTAATTACTTTATTGCAAAATCGCAAAAAATTTTTATGTACATGCTTATAGACCAAAAAGTCTATAAGCTTGATGTTGCCTATTTTATTTATTGTTTTGGTGTATTTGCGGTTAGTGGATTACTATTTGCTACTAATTGTACTGGTGTCGTTCCTTGCTGAGCAGACTGTGTCATTTGTTGTGCATTATTTGTTAGCCCAAAGCGTTTCAGTACACCAAAAATAGCCGCGCCGCCTATAATCCCCAATGCTAAAAATCTCACTGATGAAAGCCTCCATTCTCATATTGAATTTTTTAAAACAGCTTTAGTATTGGAAATCCTATGCGGTTTATACTATGTTAGCTATATGTGTTTTTTATTAAATTTACATATTATTTGTAAAAATTGCAGAATATAGTAAAATAAAATGGTATGAAATTCGAATGGAGGTAGAACATGAATTTTAAAGTTGCAACATTAGAAGAAATCCCGCAAATAGAAATACTATATGAAGAACTTTTTTTAGAGATGTCAAAGCTACAACCTAAATACATAGCACCTGCAAAACAGGATGTGGAGTTTCTTCAAAACATAATTTCGGAAGAAAAATCAGACATTTTTGTTGCTGAAATAGATAATAGTATCGTCGGCTTTTTACTAATTCAAGAGTTAGCTACTCCTCTATATTCTTGTATCGTACAGCATAATTATGCATATATTATGGATGTAATTGTTGGAGGTCAACACCAAAATAAAGGAATTGGATCAGCATTGTTACAAGAGGCAAAAAAATGGGCAGAAGAACGTAAATTAGATTACCTGGAGTTAAGTGTATTAGCTGAAAATATTGGCGCTATCAACTTGTATGACAAACATGGATTTAATGAAACGAGCCGTACTATGCGCTTAGAATTTTAAAAGTAAGTACGATATTAGAGCCTGCATTAAAATTAAAGCAGGCTCTTTTATATTAGGTCGACTGTTAACATTTCTCCTGTTTATGTTAACTTACAACCTCCCAACTCCAATAAAATCATTCCACGTAAAACCAATACTTAAAATACCTATTGAAAGCTCGCTAGCTATATAGTTTTTTCCAAATGCTACTTTTGATTTACGGAAACACACAAGATTATTATAATAACCGAAAGCTCGGCAAATAGACGGACGTACCGAATGAATTCCACACCGGTCATTTATTTCGTCATAAAAAATACAGGTTCCATAAAAACGTTGTTGATTTTTTAAATCGAGGCGCATTTTTTTAGGCGTTGCTGTGATTTTCTTTTTTATTTTCTTTAACTCTTGTTCTGTAATTGGAACAGGCCCACAACACATTCCTCTGCAACCTTTACAAGGCAAATCTTCCATAAACAATCATCTCCCAGAAAAAGCAAGTGTTAAAATTCCTTCATAATTTGGATTCTCTAGTTCAGTAGCTCAATTGATGCAAAAAAAATAGAACTCTCCTGGCCAGGAGAATCCTATTTTATACTTTAAATTAACAAATGTAAATTATAGCATAAATAAAATATTTTGTCAATTGAAACGCCCTTACAAAATCACTATTGTATAAATGACTTCTAGCATCATTACTAGTGTATATATTTGTATTAATTGTTTAAACTATGATATTGTCATTGCTTTATTTAAAATGTGTACTCTTCACCATCTTCCGGCACGAATACATGAGCAGCAAGTCCTCTTTCATTGATAAAGCCTCTTAAATCATTTCTTGATAATGTCCAATGATTGACAGCTTCCATATGACTCACGATCATTTTTGCGTTTGGAGCAGCTTTGTATACTTCATAAATATCATCTTTCCCCATTATGAGAGAGCCTCCTTCTAAAAATTGATTGTCTCCCCCATTAACGATAATAATTTCTGGTTGATTTTTTTCAAGAACTTCTTGAACTCCGTCATACCATACAGTATCGCCAGCGATGTATAATTTTTTCTCATTTGGATGGATAAAGACAACCCCACACACTTGACCAGTCAATTTTAAAATTTCTCCTCTGCCGTGTTCACCTTTTGTTTTGATTAATTGAATACCTTCAAAAACAGTATCTTCTTGTAAAATTTCCACATTGAAAAAACCAGCGTTTTTAACTTCTTTAGCATCCTCTTCATTTTGAACAAACATTTTAAGATCTTTCGGTATTACTTCTTTAGCCACTGCGTCAAAATGATCTAAATGTAAATGAGTAACGATTACAGCATCGACATTAATGAGATTGTCAATGGATGTCGGTAATTGAACTAATGGGTTATTTTGATCCTGTCTCAAAGAATTTGGATAAGGAGGGTAAGTACCTTTATTTGCTAAAAGTGGGTCAATCAAAAATCTTTTCCCTGCATATTCGAGTACTAAAGTGGCATTGCGAATTTGTTGGATTTTCATATTTATAACTCCTTTTCTTTGAATTACATTTAGTTTATACTATGTCCAAATAGTAATTACATAGATAAAATCAAGTCTTTTAGTGATTTGACTTGAATAGTGAAAGGAGTTATTACATGTTAGATAGTACAGATCTACGTATTATAGATGAGCTTTCTAAAAATAGCCGTATTACGATGAAGGAATTGGGTGAGAAGGTTCATTTGACTGGACAAGCAGCTTCATCAAGAGTTGCAAGACTTGAAGATAATGGTGTTATTGAGAGCTATACAATTAATGTGAATCACATTAATTTAGGTAGCAATATCCACGCATTTATAAATATTTATACAAAAAGTCCGTACCATGAACCTTATCTGTCATTTATAAAAACACAGCAGCAATTTATTGTTAATAATTTTAAAATCAGTGGAGATAGTTGCTATCTTCTTGAATGCAGATTCCCATCAAACGAAGTATTAGACCAATTTTTAGTCGATTTAAATAAGCATGCAAACTATAAATTGTCTATTGTCATTAGTAAATAGTGGGGTACCAGGCTCTCTCCATGATTGCCTGGTATTTTTCAATAGCTTAATGTAACTATGCAGATTTTCAATTTTCAACTTTTACATTAACGCTACCGAATAACTTCCCATCAATAAAGGCATCCAGCTTCCACATGCCGCTTGTAGGGAAAGTCATATTAGTTGGAGCATGATTATCTGCGCCACTGTTCGGTCCAAGTAACTTAGCATTTGAAACCAATCCCACTTCTTTACCTGCCAATTGGTGAGTTCCCTTGACACGAAGGAAGTCTCCTGATTTAACGCTCTCTCCCCAAAAATGCCAGCCATATTTTCCTGTTTGGCTAGCAACTATTTTTCCTTCTTTACTATGCGTAAATCCTAATAATTGTGGTTCACCAATCATGCTTAATTTTTCAGATGTAAAGTACTCGCTTTCTTGCCACTCATTTTCTTTTGCTAGAACTTCTCCAACTAGTCTCGAACTATTATCCTGTTGAATTATGTCGTTGGATTCTATATGTGAGCAACCTACTAATACCAATCCACAAAATGTGACGAAACCTATAATTCTTTTCACAACCGTTCCCCCTTTTTATAGTTTAACGACTATTTATCATTTTTTGTTCAATGGCAAATTTTATCATTGTAATTACCGTTATATTCTAAGTGTAATTGCACAATCTAAACTGTAACTAAATAATAACGGAGGCTATAGCAATGAAAAAATTCTTATATATCGGAGCAATGGCAGCATTCCTATTAACTGCTTGTTCTTCTCATGATGAAGCTCCTGCTAGTGAACAAGCAGAAGCAAAAGAAAAAACCGTCAATGCTGAAACAATAGAAAATCTTGAGAAAAGTTTTCTATATGAATCGGAAGATCCGTTTACAAAATGATTGAAGAAAACAGATAACTAATTAAGGTTATCTGTTCTTTATTGTGTACTTTCCAAATATCGTATATAAACGATACGTCATAGTTAAACGTTTTTGGAGACTTACTAATGATTCAAGAACCTGACAAAAACGATCAATCATATCATATGGATTTTGATCAGTCATATGCATTTATCAAAAAAATTACCTCTAAATGCAAAAAGCATTTTAAAGGAAGTGCAATAACAAACAACAATGTTATGATCAAACTTATGTATAAAGCTGCACCTCCAATAAATGGGGTGCAGCTCATATTAAATGTTCTTATTTTACCATCAATTCACGCTTAAATTGCTTTAATTTTTCTTTCTTTTTAAGAACAACAAACGATATTGCTGTCTCTTGGTTTGGTTTACTTTTAATTTGAAGTCCCTCACCGTAATGTTGTTTTAAACGAAGATCTGTATTAAGCAATCCTATTCCAGTTGATGTCTCCGATTTTCTTACAAGTAAACGTTCCATCGTCGCTTCATCCATGCCAATACCATCATCCGACACAGTGATCTCAATGTACGTGTCGTAATCTACAGTGCGAATATGAATATTCCCGCCATTTTCACGGGGCAAAATACCATGTTTCAAAGCATTTTCAATTAATGGTTGGATGGTCAGTGATGGTATCATGACGTCAGTAGAGACTTCTAGATCCCACGTTACGTTTATCCGCTCCCCAAAACGTTCCTTATGAATATATAGATAGGATCGAACAAGTTTTAACTCATCCTCAATTGGAACAAGCTCATCTATATTTTGGAACTTAAATGACTCCCTTAAAAAATCACTCAGTGCTTCAAGTAGCTTACTTGTACGCTCGATATCAATGTCACTTAACGTGATAATGGCATTTAATGTATTGAATAGAAAATGCGGTTGTATTTGTGCCTGAAGCCAAGCTGCCTCCATTCGAAGCCTTTCTTGTGCAGATTGTTTAACGTCGGTAAGTGCTTTTACTCTTGACCTTAACTCCAGAGCATCAACAGGCTTTGTGACGTAATCATTGGCACCAGATAAAAATCCATTTTCAATGTCTTGAGACTGACTTCTTGCCGTAAGAAGTAACACGGGAAGTTCTGTTATTGAAAATTGCTGACGAATTGTACGTACTAATTCGTACCCAGACATATTTGGCATCATCACGTCTGAAATGACTAAATCCCACTCTTGAGACATTAATATTTCGAGCGCTTTACTTCCACTTGTAACCATTACTAAGTCGTATTTTTCTATTGAAAGTATTGTTTCGATCACTCTTAAGTTAACTGGATCATCATCGACGACCAAAACTCTAGGTCGATTTGCTTCAATGATTGGATGGTTTTCAGCTTGATCATCGAATAGATTTGTAAAAGTCGCTACTGTTGATTCTTCCTTCGCACTTGATAGCAGAGCCTCATTTTCTGTAGCATTTTCCTCATCAGGTAAGTTTGATATTGGTAAGGTAAAAGTAAATTCAGACCCTTTCCCTACAATTGAATTTGCCTGTAATGTTCCCCCATGTAGTTCAACTAATCGTTTACTAATACTAAGTCCTAGGCCAAATCCACCTTCAATCATTGCCTTACTAAGGGTACCCTGCTCATAAGGTTCAAATATACGTTGAATGGTGTCCTCATCAATACCAATACCAGTATCCGAAATGACAATTTCCGCCATACCATTTTTCACATGACCTGATATTGTCACTTCACCTTCATTCGTGAATTTCATTGCATTATGAAGTAAATTGAAAACAATTTGAATAACTCTATTTTCATCAGCAACTACTTTTGGAAAATTTTCAGGGATTTGATTAATTAACTGAATCTGCTTTCCTTCTTTCATAACATAGAGCATATCTAATACACCTGATACAATTGAGTGAATCGAAAAAGTTTTACGCTTCAGTTTGGGGTTATTGTCTTTTAAGCTCATAACATCCAGTAAATCATTTAACATTAGTGACATACGACGTCCTACAGAGAGTACTGTTTCTAAATCCTTGACACTTTTGTCACTAAGTACACGTTCTTCTCTTTCCAAAACAACTTTTGAAATGTTAAGGATCCCATGAAGTGGATTTCTTAATTCATGAGATGTATTGGCAAGAAATTCATCCTTTAACTTATCTGTCTTTTGAAGCTTAATAGCAAGTTCTTTCGTATCCGAATGTACTTTAGCATATCCTTTAAACCATAAAATAGCCAAACTAGCCACTGTTATAATAAGATCAAATGGATACATGATCACTTTGATTCCAAAAATGAGAAGTAGGCCATCCCAAATAAGATTATTACCAAATGCTAAAATGGCAAGAAGTAAAAAAATATTACTCTTAATCTCTTTAATAGATTTTCGCATTACTGTTAGAATCGTTATAACAATCGGGATTCCTAAAATCATAATGTAAATGCCTTGATTGGTCACTATATAGCGAGTAGGTAGTACGATTGTCAACAATGTTGCTATACCACAGAAAATACTAAACCAACATGTATATTTTCTCATATGTTGAGGTAACCAATGTTTTATGCATTGAAGCAGTGAAAAGCCTATGCCGACCATAGAAAGATGAACTAATGTAAAGGCCCAGTCGTAATTAATCGGAAACCAATAAGATAATAATTTGTCATCGCTTCCTAATAGGAAATAAACCATGCTGCTAATCGATAACAGAGAAAAGTAGAGTAATCTTCTTTCTTCCATGTTTCCTACAAAAAATAAAATGATGGAATAAATAGCATGTATTAAAAAAACCACTGCTACTAGTTGTTGCATATTTATCGACAACTGCGTTTCCCGAGCTAATATATCTTCTCTCCCTAATTTAATGGAGCGAACAATTCCACCGTCACGAGGATCCTTAAAGTTAGAAGCCTGAACAATAATTTCAATTTCTTTGTGACCGTTAGCTTCAAAAGAAGCAGTATACGGAACATTATTGGCGACTGTTCTTTCTGCACTTTTCCCTATTTCACCTGATTTTTTCAAAAGTCTACCATTTACATATATTTCTGAGGAACTCCGAATACTCGGAACTCGAATACTGTAGGTTATGTTGTCTTCAGGATTGACGAGTAATTTTAAGCGATAAGAACCATAACCATAAGGGCTACTCTCTCCCTCTTGTAAAGATGAACTCCACCCTTTAGGAACCTGTATGTATTTAGCATTCTTTGTGGATTCTAAATGCTTTTCTTCACTAATCAACCAATTATAAGGATAAAACTCCCACTCTCCATCTAATGTAATAGCATGACCATCATTAAAATTCCAATTTCTTAAATCCATTTGACCTTTTACGGCATGTGGTTGATCTGTATTATTAAATACCTTCAGCCATAAAATTCGTGAGCCTGTCAGAAATATAATAAACAAGCTAATGATGAGAGCAATTTTTCTCTTTTTCATTAAAAATAATTGTCAAAAGGTAGTTTATGTTTTTCTGTTATAACACAAGCTCCTTAGGCAAAATCACACCTCCTACGATATATTATCCTAACAGAGTTACCGTTACTTTTAAATCTATTTCTTAAACTAAAAACCTAAATTTTACAATGTATTAATATTTCAATTTTCAAAAATTAATATTAAACAACCTTTTATATAACAGAAAAAAGACTTTTAAGATTTTCATAGTAAATCCGATTTTTAGCAGTCAATATCATACAATAATTGCTGAAAAATATGTGCTACACTTACTTTCATATTACTAAAGAAAAGGGTGTTCATGAGATGTTAGAAGAAAGAACCGTTCACTTTGATTATGATCTACAGATTGAAGCCTATCGTTTCCATGGAACCATACAAAAATTCCTAAATAACTCCCGTGATTATTATGTGATTGGGTTCATAGAGAGTGGACAAAGACGATTAACTTGCACGTACAAAGAATATGTCATCATTACCGGTGATTTAATATGTTTTAATCCACTAGATAATCATGCTTGTGAACAAATTGACATCGTTGTTTAAATATTAAGCCTGAAATCATACGAAAAGTGACCAAAGAAATTACTGGAAAAGATTATCTTCCCCAGTTTAAAACTCCGAAATTTTGTGTTTTTATAGTACCGAAGTTTATTTTTATCGTTTTGGGGAACAACAGATTTTTTATCTTGATAGCAATGCGGCAGAACCCCTATTTACAATAACAAACGAATTAAAGGAAAATAAAAAGGAATGAGCCCTGTCCAAGACAGAGTTCATTCCTCAGTAACTGCTTAAAATATGTGTCTAACTTGTTGGGGTCACTTCATTTGAAGATCCTTAAAAATTCGTTATCTTACAGGTTCTATAGATGAGATCCGCCACTTGCATCGAGCAATTGACCAGTTACCCAACGGCTGTCTGAGGAAGCGAGAAAGGCTGCAATATCTGCCACATCCTCGGGTTCTCCCCATCTGTTGAAGATTGAAAGACCAGCCGCATATTTTTGTCCATCAAGGTTTTCCAAAGTCTCAGCATTCATCTCTGTATTAATAATTCCAGGCTGGATGGCGTTTACCGTAATATTACGGCTCCCTAGTTGTTTGGCTAGAAGACGCGTAAATGTGTCGATAGCACCTTTGGACATACTGTACGTGAAGACACTTGGAGAAGCTGCACGTGTCACAAAAGATGAAATATTAATAATGCGTCCTCCATCTTTTAAACGTGGCAAAGCTTGTTGAGTAACAAAAAGTGGTGCTTTGACATTAATCTTCATTACCTCGTCAAATGATTCTTCCGTCGTCTCTTCTAAACTGATAATTTGACCAATTCCAGCATTGTTGACAAGAATATCGAATCCGTCACCGCCCATATATTCCCGAATAGTATCATCCAAAGTGGTAAATAAATCTTGAATACCATCTAGAGTACTAAGGTCAGCACCAATCGCGCAAGCATTTCCTCCGCTTTGCTCGATCTGGTGAACAACTGCTTCTGCCTCATTACGTCTTTTCCCGTAATGAACGACGACAAAGGCTCCCTCTTGTGCCAGACGCAATGCAATACTGCGGCCAATTCCTCGACTTGATCCTGTAACTAAAGCTATTTTGCCTGCTAACTTACTCATGCTTCCATCTCCTTGTGCAAACATAGTTATATTACATAGATAGTTATATCATGGAACATTATTTGAAATGTTGCTCTCCTATTCGGTTTCAAGGGGGCGATTGCTTCAGATACATTTTTTCGTTTTGTCATAGGTTTCATTGCGTTAATGATAATCTACCCGTACCGACTAAAAGTGACTAATAGAAAACATGAATTTATTTTTGCTAGTGCTGGTTTATGTGGTGTTACGTTGTATTACCTTTTAGAGAATATTGCCTTAACCTTTACAATGGCTTCTAATGTGGGCGTTATCAGTTCCATCGTTCCCTTTTTCACAGCAATTCTCACCTACCTATTTTTGAAGGAGGAACCATTACGGATCAATTTTTTCATTGGATTTGTTGTTGCGATTACTGGAATCTACCTCATCAGCTTTAACGGTGCTACAAAGTTGCAACTTAACCCATTAGGAGATTTATTAGCTGTAACTGCTACGTTCGTTTGGGCTACTTATTCTGTATTGACTAGAAAAATAAGTAGTTACGGATATCATACAATTCAACTGACAAGGAGGGTGTTTTTTTACGGGATTCTATTTATGATGCCTGCCCTTTTTCTGTTTGATTTTGAATTGGAACTGAAACGTTTTTCAAATCCTGTTTCTTTATTCAATATATTATTCTTGGGTCTTGGCGCTTCTGCTCTTTGTTTTATTACATGGAACTATGCTGTTAAAATACTAGGAACCATTAAAAGTAGTATTTATATTTACGCGGTTCCAGTCATTACAGTACTTACATCTATAATTGTTTTACATGAACAAATAACTTATTTGGCGGCGTTCGGTATAGTTCTAACATTATCTGGTCTTTTTATTTCTGAGAAAAAACTCAGTTCAAAAAAAGCAGAAAAAAATAAAAGTCTAACTAAATTTAATTAATCATTAAAAATCACCAGAACTCAAATTGGAGTACCTGGTGATTTTAATATTTATCAAATGCTATAAAGTCTACTAACAACTAATATATCCTCCGGCTTATGTAATAAACCTGTAGGAAATGCACCTACTAATTTATCTTTATTGCCTTCTCCCCATAATGCACCAAAGCTCATTATACCAGCCGCATTAGCAGCTAAAATATCTGTTGGCTGATCCCCAATATAAATACAATTTTTCGGTTCAATCTGTAATTCATTTACGGCTTTGAATAAAGGTTCAGGGTTGGGCTTATGCTTTTTACAATCGTCAAGCCCAACAATAACATCGAAAAAAGGATAGAGTTCTGTATTTAATAATTCTTGGACAATATATCTTTTATATTTGGACGATACAATACCCATAGTCACCTTTCTATCCTTTAATGTAGTTAAAACTTCGTAAATACCGTTATATTTCTCCACTTTATTATTAAACATTTCATAGTGTTCAAAAAATGATTCTAGCACTTCTTTCTTTTGATTACTAAACCACTCATCAATAATTCTAGTAATCGGTTTCCCAACTAAATAACTTTTTTCTGCATCAGTAAGTTTATTCTTTTTAAATGTTTCTAGACTAGCACAGCAAGCTTGAATGTAACAGCTTTCACTGTTATGCAGTGTACCATCCAGATCAAACAAAATCGTCTCCATATTTCCTCCTAATATTATAATAGCTTCAACTGTTTCAAAGCATAATTGGTTGTCATTGTAATGTTTTCTGGTATTTCATCTATTGAGAACCACTTCACTTTCTCTAAAGCATGCGGTTCTCTATTTTGTACTTCTCCGTTTGTAATACGAGCAGCGAAAGTAGGTGCAACATAATGAATATCTTCTGTTTGAATAATATGGTTGGTCACACATACTAATTGTGTAATTTCGATATCCACACCAAGCTCTTCCTTAATTTCTCGTATGATTGCGTTTTCTATTGTTTCCATGTAGTCAACCTTGCCCCCAGGTAAGCTCCAACAGCCAGCTTCAGGTGCTTTTTTACGTAAAACGAGTAAAATTTCGTTGGACTTATCTAGGATAACTGCTCCCACGCCAACCTTTGGTAATTTCTCTTTTTCCATTTTTATTCCTTCCTCTACTATAATACTTTTAATATTTGTTGAAATAGTATAAGTAAAATTATTTTATACGAATACTTCCTTAATTCGGAGTCACTTTTATCAGAGCTAAAACGAACAATAAAAATAAATAAGCACATAATATAAATTAGTTTTATGACTAAATCATCATATATTATTTTTTTGGAATCAAATCCTTATCATTCGTCCCCTAAATCCATTTCCTTTAAAAATTTATATAAATACATACAAAAAAATGAAAGTCCAACTAATAGCAGAATCCCACCAAATATGAAATTCGATAAAATGTACCCTTTCATTATTACTAGGAAACTATCTGTATCCATGCTGCCACCCATTGATGTTAAGTACTCATTTGCAGAATCAACACCATTTTCAACACCATTTATTATTGTTAAAAATCCAATTGCGATTATGATAATTGTAAATATTGCAAATCCATACTTTTTTATACTCTTCATAATTTCATCCATTTTCTCTTCCCCCCTGTTCTTCAAAAATGAATTAATCGGTCAAATATACAACTATTAGTTTGTAATGTCACCGTTTCATTAATCGATAAGGTAGCGTCAACATCTATCTGCAGAAAATTTCCTTTACAAGCTCTATTTGAATAGGAAGCCGAGTTGTAGCAATACACTTTAGATAATGTATCATCATCTAAAGTGTATACAGATATTATCTTATTTGATTTTGAAATAACTAATTAGTTTCTTTAGCGTATATAGGTACTAGATCGTTGTTTGTTGTAGAAACAGGTATAACACTAAAATATTCGATTACTTTTTCCAATTTTCCAATTCAATTTGTTTGGAAATATAAACCCTTACCCACTGGCTGAACAGTTTCTAGTACAATATCAACCATTTTTCCATTAACTAGATTTCTTATTATCCAAGCTACTAAATCTTGCGCAGCATAACATCCCGCAGCAGTCGAAATATTTCCTTCGTTGACGAAACTTTGTTCAATTACATCTACACCAAATTCTTTAAGTTGCTCTACTACAAATGGATATGTTGTAGCTTTTTTACCAGTTAATAATTTTTTTGCTCCTAGTAGTAGCGCACCTGAACACATAGAACCTATTAATTGCCTTTTTGGATCTAAATGAATTTTATTAAGATATTCTTGATTTTTATATAAATCTTGTACACCCTTTCCACTAGCAAATATTACAGCATCAGCAGAAGGGATATCAGATAGGTTTCCTGTCATCGGAATTCGTAAGCCTGACATAGATACATGTGTTTTTTCTGTTCCCAATAGTTGGACTTCCCAATCTGAAATATTACCAACTAAACGTACACGATTTAATAAATCCCATGGTAAAAAAACATCTATATCTGTGAAATCATCGAAACAGACAATTGCAATTTTCATTTCCTTATCCTCCATTATTTTATTGTCAAAACATCACTATTATATCAATTTAAGGGATAATAAGGGAGTTTAAAGAGAATTCCTTTTATTTCATCGTTTTAACTAAAAAACCAAGAAAGTAATTGAACTATCTTGGTTTTGCATTTTATGATGTTTTAACCTTTATTAAAGAAAAAATATTAGTATCATATGGAACACCATTTTGGTGCATATAATTTTTTAATATCCCTTCTTTTTCAAATCCTAATTTTGTTAATAGCTTGTTTGAAGCTTCATTTTCAGTAAAGACAATAGCTCCAATACGCATTAAATCCATCTCTTGAAAACCAAATGATATCACTCTATTAACGGCCTCCTTTGCATACCCCTTTCCCCAGCTCTCAGGAAAAAGTGCATAGCTGATGTCAGCTCTTTTATGCTCAGTGGACCACTCTTGAAAACCAATCGTACCAATAATACCTTCTTGGCCTTTTAATGAAATTCCCCATTTAATCCCACGTTTTTCATCATAATTCTTTGAAAAATTTTTAATTATTTGTTTAACCTGCTCTAAACTTGTTAATGGATTCTGCCCATAATGGCGTAATACATCTGCATTAGAAAAGCAATTTAAAACATCTTGGGCGTCATGTTCAGTAAGTTCTCTTAACACTAATCGTTCAGTATCTAAAATAGGAAACATCTTCTTCACTCCACTTCCAAATAAGGTATATGTTAGATTCTATCTTAAAAGAGGAAGAGTTGCATTACTAATTTGTGGCTGAAGCTTCATCATCATTCCCTCATTTATCTTTTGGCATTATAAATAATAAGAAATCATTAATTTTAAGATCTTTATTATTTTTAGAAATAGAAAAAGACTTGGCACTCATTCATAAAGTGAGTTCAAGTCCTTTGTTTAGACGGTATATTTGGAATGTAATGGTCTTTTCCAATCAACTTTTAACAAATTGTCATTACCAACTTACAGTACTGAATCAATTTATCAATAATTCAGGGTTAAATCCCCATTCATAAGGTAATTGCCCTGAATTCTTTACTTTGTACAACATAGTATAAAGATAAAAAGTATTATAAAAAGTAAATATACAATCAATTATGCCTCGGCATAATTGCGTCGGAAAACGGCTTTGTGCTTAGGCCTGCGTGATGCAGGTCAGTTAGCCGTTATCGCATGGATGCGATGATTTAAGGCTAACATCCTTCAAGCACTCCTTTCCGATTCTGTGACATCCGCTGAAAGAAGTTAAAGATTGTGGCGTAATGCTACAGCTTTTTATAAAATCATACTACCTTTTCTTTCTATCTAATCCTGCTATAAATTTTTAGAAAGGAGGAAAACTGTTTTGAGTTATCCTGCTTATGGAACAGGTACGAATTTTGCCTTTGCTATTGTTTTATTCGTTCTTTTGATTATTGCCGGTCTTGGCTTGTTTTATTTATTAAGAACTTTAGTATGGAGCGGTGTGTAGTAATTCCCAAATGCTCAAGATATAGAAAGGGCTACCTGATCATAGATGATATGTTTGGACTCCATTCTAGGGCTTGCGTATATTAACGGAAGTCCTTTTTTCATGTTTATATTTCGTTAATACTTTATTTCACTATCCCGCCTCTTCATTTCAAGATACCTCGTTTGATATTTAATTTCATTTTTCTACTTACGCTTTTCATATCAAAATGTTTATAAAAATCAATTGCTTTCGTATTAAATTCCCAAACATTTAATTCGACTGAGTCAACTTCCTTTTCTTTAGCCCAAGTTATACAAGCATTAAATAACATTTTTCCAATCCCTTTTCTTTGTAGATCTGCTTTTACACCAAAATCGTGTATGTAAGCATATTTCCGTTGAACAAGCGACTCGAAAGGTGGAGAAGCTTCAACACTTATGACTGTAAAACCCACTACAATTTCATCTTCCTTCGCTATTAGAATATCACTCTCTTCGTTGTTCAATAATTCTTTATAATAGGATTCGGGCATTACAGACTCCACACTTTTAAATATCGTTGGTTCCTCCATCACATGCTCTTCATGCCCTTCTTTTACTATCTCATTCACAGCAAAATAATCTTCCTCTGTTGCGATAAAAACCTCGATTGTCATCATTTTAGCCCCCTCATATCCATACTTTACAAAAATCAAGAAATTTCTCCTCTTATTATACAGACAAACAGTGGATTATAGTATTATATTCCAGTTCTGGAAGTGATAGCTCTTTTTTCACAATGCTCTAATGAGTTGGGTTTTTTATTTCCCTATTTTTTAGTAGACTCTAAGATGAATGGAGACTTACTTTCACTATACCAAGTACTATTTATTATGAACTTTGTATCACCATATGTCGTTTTCCACTTTATCGTCTGGATATGCTTCCTCTAAGTGCATTTAACTTATTCCACCCTATTCTTCTTATGAATAATGTCATCTCTTGAAAACATTTAGTTGCATCAGGTACTAGCGGAAATGAATGAACAACGAAAACTAATGATTAATAATATTAAACACAGAATTAACATTATTGATTTTCACATTCAATAAATTCAATTTTTATTATTTACATTTTTAATTCCTCGTTATATAATCGAATCAACTAAAAGGAAGGGATTTCATTATGGCTTATAAAGTAATCACAAATTGTCCTGTCTGCAGTAAAACATTGAAAATTACAAAGTTACAGTGTTCTCATTGTCACACTACGATTGAAAATGAGTTTGAATTATCTAAGCTGGCATCCTTATCAAAGGATCAGCTTCATTTTGTGGAAGTATTTTTAACATGCCGAGGGAATATAAAAGAAGTTGAAAAGGAACTGGGGATTTCGTATCCAACAGTTCGAGGCAAGCTAACAGACATCATTTCATCCCTTGGATATGTGCAGAAGAAGAAAAATGAAGTAGACGAGAAAAAAGTTGTCACTATGTTGGAAAATGGCGAAATCACACCAGAAGAAGCGATTAAGCTCTTAAAAGAGGAATAGGGAGGAATTTATCATGAAAGAAGAAATTTCCAGAGTGTTAACAATGGTTCAAGAAGGAAAGATTGATGCAGATAAGGCATCAGAACTGATTCAAGTATTAAAAGAGAAAGAAGAAACAGGTAATATGCTTTCTGAAGAACCAACTAAATATTTAGATAAAACTTTAAAAATTCGTGTTGTATCAGCCGAAAATGATAACGTCACAGTCAATTTGCCTTTAAAACTTGTCAAGGTAGTATTAATGGCTGGACACAGCATCGCAGCGAGTATTCCTCAATCGGAAAAATACGTTAAAGATATAGACATAAACCTTATTATTGAAGCAATCGAAAACGAATTAGATGGTCAGATTGTTGATATTAAATCAGCAAACGGGGATACCGTTTCGGTCATCATTGAATAGTGATTAGCTTATGATGCATGTAAAAGTGAAAGCAAAAGACGTTCGGTTTACAATCCCAATTCCATATGCTTTTTTAAACATTGCTATTTCAATTTTGTCTTCGAAATTTTTACAGCAACATGTAAACAAATGGACAAAAGAGCAGTTCGAAAGAAAAAAACTGGACTTTACTTTTCCGCTAATAGACAAAAAAACGCTAAAGCCTATTGTCAAGGAGCTGAGAAATTATAAGGGCATCGTGCTAGTAGATGTCAAAGCTAAGGACGGTACTGAGGTTAAGGTTAGACTATAGTTTATGATAGAATACATCGACCACTGGACTGGCATTTTAAAGAAAAGCCTAGTTTCTCGCTTACAATACCGAAGCTCAAATAAGCATAACCCCGTTCTATTTTTAGGACGGGGTTATGCTTGTTTTTAAACATTAAAAATGAATCCTAGTCATTAGCTAACACCTTTACTTACCCACGACCAGCTTGGAATTCAGGATATAAAGTCATTCCACCATCCGCAAATAGAGTAGTTCCTGTTACATAACTAGCCTGTGATGAAGCAAGCCATACTGCGGCTGCGGCAATTTCTTCTGGTTTTCCGATATACCCCATTGGAACCATGCTCTCCACATCTGCCCGTTTTGCTGGATCTGCAAATTTTTCAGCATTTATAGGCGTATTGATCGCTCCGGGACCGATATTATTGACACGAATTCCCTTTGGAGCATATTCTAACGCTAATGTTTCTGTCATTAACTTAATGCCCCCTTTACTAGCGGCATAATGCACAAACAACGGCCAAGGAATTACCTGGTGAACACTGGACATATTGATTACTGTACCTTTAATATCATTTTCTACGTAATATTTAATGGCTTCTCGACTTCCTAAAAACGCACCCGTTAAATTTGTATTGATCACTCTATTCCAATCACTTAACGGCATTTCATGAGAAGCTACTGGATTTTCTATCCCTGCATTATTAATCATGACATCGAGCGTCCCAAACTCTTTTACAGCTGTCTGAACAAGATTGATGACATCCGCTTCAACTGTAACATCACCTTGTACAGCTATGGCCTCCCCACCGGCTTTTTTAACCTCTTCCACTACAGCATTTACATCCGCTTCATTTGAACGGTAATTAATCACTACTTTCGCTTTTTCCGCTCCGAAGCGAATGCCCATTGCTTTACCTAGTCCCGTTGCAGCACCTGTAATCACAACAACTTTTCCTTCTAAATCTGGATACATACAAGGCCCTCCTTTTTATCTTTTCGCAATCCCTAACATAATTCCAGCAGCTACTATAAAAACAATCCCAATGATAATTGCTATGAGTTGCTTTTTTGTTTTTTTCTCACCTAATATAAAAATTCCACCTAAAGTAGCGATGACTATCCCCATTTGGGAAAGAGAAAAACTGGTTGCGACTCCTACACGTGGCTGAGATATAAATAAAAACATGTTTCCGGCTGCCCAGATCAAACCTGGGATAATATTTCGAAATGCATATTTATTAAATGGTTTATGCTTAAATGTTAATAAAACTCCACCTATTACCATCCCCAATGCTTGTGGCAATAAAGCAGACCATCCACTTACGTTAAATAAGCGGATTACAACTACATATACTAAATATCCAAAAGTTGAAACAAGTAAAATTAAAATTCCTTTTTTCAAATTGCTTCCGTGTTCTTTTTGTTTCTCTTCTGGATTTGGAAGAGATGTAAGAACGATACCGACAATGATACTAATAAGTGCAAGAACACCTAATATAACCGACATCATTGTTGACCATTCATGAAAGACAATTACTCCAAATAAAGTTGTTGCTACCAATTGTAGCCCTGTCGAAATGGGCATTGTTTTGGAAACACCTATTAAATCAATACTTTTCAATTGGTTTACTTGCCCCAATGCCCAAAAAAGGCCTGATACAATTCCGACTCCAATCACAATAGGTGATAACTCAGGCTTTACAAAGAAGTAAACACCTATAGAGAAAATAAGTGCACCAAATGTTGTTCCAAGTACTTGACTATAGGGTCCACCACCGAGTTTGACGTTAAATAATACAATACTTCCCCAAAAGAGAGCTGGTAATATTGCTAGGATGATGTCCATTTCTTAAACCTTTCACCTCTCTAAATCCTTTATTTAATTCTAATTACTGTCACTCGATACAAAAGATCCATAATACTTTTTTATGATGCACCAAGGGAAATTTTTTATACTTTTAGTTTAAAATCACTTTTTAAGTTGGTTGAATTTGTTATGTAGAACTTTCACTTTCATAACACAAAATAACCAAGACGGCTATTAAGCTATCTTGGTTCTTCCAATTTTAAATCACCAATTGAAGGTGAACTATTTTATATTTAAAATTCTTTACTAAGACATTCCACTCTACAAAAGTAGTGATCTTATCATAATATATATTAAGCTAATTTTTTAGCTTACACCGCCTTGAATTGTTACTAGGGTCACTTCTATACAGTGGCCCTTTTTTATTTCTCAAAGTACGTTAAGGCAATAATTATTTTCTAAAATTTTTAAGTCCAAGGTACTTTTTGTTGGATAAATACCTTTCCCACTTTCTATAACGATACATATTATAGTTGTAGAAAGGAGGAATATTTCATGGGATGCTTCGGAAATGTAGGCAATTACAACAACAATTGTTACTACGGAGGTTATAGCTATGGAGGTGGCAATAACAGTTCAACATTTGTTCTAATTGTTGTTCTGTTCATTCTATTAATTATTGTCGGCGCTACTTTCATAAAATAATCTTTATAAGAAAAATTCATTGGAGCTATTAGAATTTTTTTGTCTTACACCAGTTCATTCAAGGTCACTTCCATAGAGTGACCTTTTTTAAGTAATGAGATAGTACGCCGCCCTTTAGAATATGACTTTGCCCAGCCTCTTTAAAATTTCCCAACAAAATATCAAATGAAATCTTATCATAAACTAGTACCAACAATAATTCTTTCTTAATATCTTATAGTTTTTATCCATAAGTATTGTTGGCACTAGCTTCAAGTTATTAATAAATAATACCAATACTACGCTTTGATGCTCATTTATAGGGAAAACTAAGTTATCCCTACCTCCAAAAATTATAAGTCAAGGATCACTTTCCTCCAATGACCCTTTCTATATATAAGCCTTCATGAACAATAGTCGCTTCTGGATATTGTAAGTATATTTAGTTATCTTTTTACACCTTTATTGGTAAAGCACGCCATTTGTTCCCAGCTAAAATATATGAACTGGAACGACCGACTTTTTATAAAGATATTGTCGTTTCTTTTTTAATAGGTATATTAATAATAGCGTGGGTTCGTGTGCTGGTGCTGGTGATGGTGGTGGTGCGGATGGCGATGATGTGTTGGATATGTTGTATGTGTTGGGTAGTAATGCATTGGGTAGTAATGGTGGGTTGGATAATGATGGGTTGGATAGTGTTGAGTCGGATAAAAATGGGTTGGAGAAGTAACCGGGTAATATGGATGTCTCCCACCTTGTTGTCCTCCATAACCATCATGCCCGTAATCGTATCGCATAATTTTTCCTCCTTTCGATTTCGATATAGGTTATGCTATAAAAGCATTAACAGTCTACGCAAATGCCTATATGCTAGTCAAATTGCCCCTCTTCACACCTACAAACAAAAGAACAATCACCATTCCAACTATTTTTCCTATGTTCAATCTAATACGTATAAATTGAGCAGGTTTATTTCATTTTTTAAGTTTGTTATAAAACACAATGGATGTATTTTTGTGTTCTTGAAATTGGAAATGAAGGAATTTGACACAACAACTTCGAATATTACATATGTATTTATTCTTACAAGTCTTTGTGAAAAACATCTGACAGATAAACAAATTCGACTGACAAAATTGAGTATTTGATTTAGTAAGGGGAGATTTTAATGAATATAGTGATCAAAAGAACCAATGAAATTGAAGCTCCTTTTCTTTTAGAAATACAGAAAGAAGCATTTGAAGATGATTTAAGAAAGTATGAAGACCACGATACAAGTCCAGTAAATGAACCGATTGAACGATTACTTCGAAAAATTGAACTCTTTATACACTATACTATATGGCATAATAATGAGATTATTGGGGGTATAGATGTGCGTGATTTAAAAGATAACAAATATCGATTAAACAGAATATTTATATCAAAAAAATATCAAAACAAAGGGCTTGGTAGCGAAATTATGAAATTGGTAGAAGAAGAATTTCCTTCAGCAGTTGAATGGATTTTAGATACACCACATTTAAATATTAGAAATCATCACTTCTACGAAAAAATTGGCTATAAAAAAATCGGTCAACATCAAATAAACGAAAAGCTTATTTTAATTGATTATACAAAAAAATAAAGTAATGTTTGATTATTTAAAAATAGTAAATACGCTATTTAATATTAAAACGACTGTCTGTAATTCAGTTTATGATAGTGAGAACATATAACAAATAAAAATGACTACTCATCACAGAGCAGTCATTTTTTATGTTATTTAAAATTGTAAATTCGCATTTTCCTGATGCTTTATCATATTAAGTTTTCGTTGTATAAACCATTCTGCAACGATTAAATTAGGTACCCAACATAACCAAGCGATTATAGAGTAGCTAAGATTAAAATGTTCAAATCCAAATAGTACAGTAAACAAGACTAGCCAAATTCTTAATGTGACAGCTGCAAAGGTTAAAGAATAATTTCTTATCATCCACTTTTGATGATCAAGAACTTTTTTATATTTAATTTTAGCAAGAGCTTGAAGTGCTGTTATCAGCCAAAATATAGATAAGAAACCAAACCCCAACTGAGACACCAATCCTCCAGTAGCATAAAAGGCTAAATAAAGCCCCGAAACACTACCTAATAAAATACCTATCATATATATTTTCCCCATCATACGATGACGTTTAATATTTTTTTCTCTAAACCTCGAAAATAATGTAAAAGGACCAATGACTAAAGCCACTATACCAAATACAATATGCAAATAAAGCATTATGTACCAAAACGAACTCAATGTTGAATTTAACATAAGCTTCAATTTAACAAATCCTGCTTGATGCGCATCCATGAAAAAATATTGAACAACGGAATAACCAGATATTAAAATAGCTAAACAACTAAATATAAGCCAAGTTTTTTTATGCATTTTTCTACCTCCTATTTTTTATTGTCAGATTTTGCGTTCTTCTTACATAAAAGAATACCCTCACTACTTCTACACCTATATGCTATTTAATTTGTGCTTATTTTGTTATGTATGATTTCTTTCCTGTTCTTACTGTAACATTTAATTTTACGACATCCCCTTTCCACCTAGTAAGTGGTAAAAAAATGTGCGTAAGAGGTTTGATATTTTAAATGAAATTTGAACCATATAGAATCTTTTGATATTTCTTAGATTGCCATGCCTTCTCCCCCCTACAATATGACACATAAATTGAGTCGGTAAAGTGTTCTAACGTTCATTGAAAGAATTATCATAAGTAGGATAAAAGAGTTGTATAGTTGCTGTATATTTATAATCTTGATATAATTCAAATAATTCAATCAAGAACGTGGAAGTAGTTTGAAAGGAGGTATAAGGCAGTGGATAAATTACGTTTACACTCTTCAAAATAAAATTTTGAGGAGGAAGTAAAATGACAATTGTATTTAAAGAAGAAAAGTATATTGATAAGAACGATTTAAAAGCACTATATGAGGATGTAGAATGGTATGCATATACAAAAAATTTAGACCAGTTACAGCAAGCATTGTTAAACTCTATCTATGTATTATCTGCATGGGAAAATGACCAATTAATTGGTTTAACAAGAGTTGTGGGTGATGGTCTTACAATCCTTTATATACAGGATATTTTAGTATTGAATAGCCATCAAAATCGAGGCATCGCGACTGATATGATGAATCATATTTTAGAAAAATATAAAGATGTTCGTCAAAAGGTTCTTTTAACAGAAGAAGCCCCTGATGTACGTCATTTTTATGAAAAGAATGGTTTCCAATCTTGTGACAAAGGAACACTTGTAGCTTTTGCAAAAATGAATTAATAGTGTGCGAATGATAGACATTTAATCCAACGAAACAATAAATGAATTTTGTTATATCTAATATTCTAGGACTTGTGTGTATGAATACACACAAGTCCTTTTGTTATGCTATCACATATTTATAGGGACGCTCATATACACTTTCACATGGCTTTGTATCCCACTGAAAAGTCAATAATTGAAGAACAAAAGAGCAAATACTAGAATGATATCGTGTTTCAACACCGTTTACCTGTTATCAAGTAAACACCTACCCACGAACAAAAGGCTCAATCAGGTGCTTTATTCGATGAATTATAGTAAATAAAAAACCTATAAGATAGTTTCATCATATCGGTATTCGAAATATATCTACTATGCTTTCACAATATGAATTGGCCTCCCCATAATTACCTCAGCAGCATCCATTGTAATCTCACCTAAAGTTGGGTGAGCATGGATTGTTAATGCTAAATCTTCTGCAGTCATACCCGCTTCGATCGCAAGACTTAATTCAGCAATCATATCAGATGCACCAGCACCCACAATTTGAGCACCGATTAATATGCCATCTTCTTTACGCGCAACAAGCTTCACGAAACCTTCTGTTTGGTTTAATGCAAGCGCACGACCGTTTGTTATGAATGGGAATTTCGCTACTTTCACCTCGATTCCTTCTGCTTTTGCTTGCTCTTCATTGTAACCAACAGTTGCAAGTTCTGGATCAGTGAAACATACAGCTGGGATTGCTAAGTAATCTACGATTGATTTTTCACCAGCGATTACTTCTGCAGCTACTTTACCTTCATAAGATGCTTTATGAGCAAGCTGTGGACCAGTTACGATATCACCAATTGCATAAATGTTTGGTACTGAAGTACGGCATTGTTTGTCTACTTTTAGTAAACCTCGTTCTGCGAATTCGATGCCTACTGCTTCAAGACCCATTTCATCTGTATTTGGAAGACGGCCTACAGTTACTAATACATAGTTAGCTTCAACTGTTTTTTCTTCTCCGCCAGCTTCATACGTTACAACTACGCCGTTTTCATTTTCTTCCACACCTTTAGCTGATGCGCCAACAACAACCTCTACGCCTTTTTTCTTTAAGCCTTTTTTCACAACTTGTGTCATTTGCTTTTCAAATCCAGCTAAAATGTCTTTGCTGCCTTCAATGATTGTTACTTGAGAGCCTAAGTTAGCGTAAGCAGAACCTAACTCAGTACCGATGTAACCCCCACCAATGACAACTAATTTTTCCGGTACTTCTGGTAAAGAAAGTGCATCAGTCGAGTTGATTACGCGTTTAGTGAATTTGAATGTTGGAATTTCAACCGGTCGAGAACCTGTTGCAAGGATAGCATTTTTGAATGTGTAAGTTTGTGCGTTGTCGCCATCGATTACACGTACAGTGTTTGCGTCTATGAAGTATGCTTCACCTTTCACAATGTCGATTTTGTTGCCTTTTAATAGACCTTCAACACCGCCTACTAATTTAGAAACTACGCCTTTTTTGAATTCTTGCACTTTTGTCCAGTCAAGTCTTACTTCTTGTGCAACAACACCCATATCATTTGAATGCTTTGCTTGTTCAAAACGGTGACCTACTGAAATCAGCACTTTTGATGGGATACAACCAACATTTGAGCAAACGCCTCCTAAATACTCTCTCTCTACAATTGTTACGTTTTGCTTCATTTGAGTAGCACGAATAGCCGCCACATATCCTCCTGGACCTGCACCAATCACAAGTGTATCAATATACTTCATCTATTACTTCCCCCTCATTGTTTGCTATAAAATGAAAAACGTTATCCCAAAAAAATTTATCTTTTACACAATTATGGTGACCTTTTGTTACAACTTTAATTACCTGTTTAAAGTTGCTATTATTTATTAAAACATCCACATTTGAAATCGGCACTTTTTTATCCTCAATTGAATGTATGGCAAGAGCTGGGGACTGTTGGTTTTTTAATATTTTTTCTAGACACCATTCTCTCCTAGCTTTTATAAAAACACCTCCACGTAATAAAAACCAACTGACAAATAGCCAGCCAAAAGGAATGTAAGGTATTGTTACTTTTTCAGCCATTGATTTGCTAATACTTTTTAATGATGTAGGCATTGAATCGGTAATAAGTGCTTGTAACCTCAAATCTGTAGAATTCACAATACTTGCAGCGATCCCCCCCATTGAATGCCCTAAAACATATATTGCATTACTATTAATATCTGGCCTCTCCCATACATAATCAATAGTTGATGTTATACTTTGGACAAACGATGCAATACTCACTTGTTTTTGTATTGAATCACTTTGCCCATGACCAAGAACATCCACAATTATTACGTCATAATTGCAAGCTAATAAGGGATCCACATAACGTAACATGTCTGATTTATTAGAGCTCCAACCGTGAATCAGCAGAAAGCAACCTCTTGCCTTCTCGCTTTTAATAAGCCACCCTCGAATTGTCCCAGGACCCAGTTCTATTTCAATGTTTTCATAAGTTGCATTCGGGTATTTTTTATCCTCTTTCATTTTCGGTGTAAAAATATGAAAAATGATATATCTCCTTAGAAATAAAATAATTGCGATGAAAGCAACGAATAATAAATATTTCATAATAATCCCCTCCAAAAAAAGATACCATTCAGTCTCTTTTTGATTGTAAAAAAGACGGCTTTATGGCCGCTCGGTAGCAATCATTGAAATATATTGCCTCAAATTATTTCTTATGATCTTTGTTAATTGCCCATCATTCTTTAATCGATCTAATACGAGTCCACCTTCAAGTGTTGACACAATATATATCGCAGTGTCGTATGGCTGTACTGACTGCTTCAACTCCTGATGCTTCATTCCATCCTCTATAATTTTCATCATCCACTTTATCATCATATCCATTGCTTCATTAATCGATGGCAGTAACGCACTCTCTTCTAAATCATCCATTTCTATAGCTGCGTTAAAAATAGGACACCCACCTACGATCGGTTTTCCTTCACTTAATTGTAAAAAGGCCTCCACAAATGCGATTAATTTGTCCGTTGCATTTTCGTGTTGTGAAACACTCGTCTTTAAATGATGTTGCATTATTTCGGTAGAAAAATGAAAAGACTCGACCATCAGCTGCTCTTTATCCTTAAAGTGTCGATATATCCCCCCCTTTTGAATATTTGTTTCCTGAATAATGTCACTCATTGTTGTTGTCATGTAACCTTTTTTGTTAAAAATCGTAGCAGATTTTCGAATAATATTGCGCCTTGTTAATTCACCTTTTTTCATATAAACCTCCAAAAAGATACCTTTCAGTCTCTTTTAATATAAAGGAATTAGAATACAAATTCAAGAACTATTTAACAGAAAATCAATTATGCCGCGGCATAATTGCGTCCGGAATCAGTAACGTTACATAGTACTATTATATTACTCAACTAATTCAACTGTAAGTGTAGTAACCCACATTGGTGCTGTATATTGGACTGTTCCATCATAACCGACTTTTACTTTATCACCAACCTTAAATGTTTCGTCAGGATTCTTCGCTAGATTTACATAAATAATTCCGTAAACCGCATCATTTTCAGCTTCAGTTACATAAACAAAAGCTGCCCGATCGTTTATCACCTCTTCAATCACACCTACAAAAGTTGCTTTAACTTCACTTTTACACATAAACAATAAACTACAGCATATAAGAACTGTAAATAGCAAACTAAATGTCTTTTTCAAAAAATAATCCCCCTAAATCTTTCGTTTGTCCTTTAGATTCATAATATCTCATTACAGTCAAGTATTTCCAATTTTTTAAATTTCATATTCTCTCCGGATTTAAATAAAAAAATGTCTGTGTTGTGTTTATTTTCGACTGTCGCATTTAAACTATTTACGCATGGCATATGGAGCGAACGGAATGGAACTGGACGTTCACCGTTTAGCTTTGTTTTCCACAGATTATGAAATAACAAATACAAAAAAACCACCCATTTCTGAGCGGTTTACTGTAATCATATTTCTTTATATCGTTTACATTGTCTCCAATGACTTGATTCACGTTTGTTTAATTTTACGGGGAATTCTAAATCCTAAAGCTATAGCTGCACCTATACAGCTAGATAGACATCCTATTATCAAATATATTGAAAGAGTTGATTCACCAATTAGAACAGAGGCTATACCTCCAATAACCGGAAATAAAGCGACCATGTATCCGCTTTTTGCAGCACCTATTCTTTCAACAAGCTTTAAATAAAATAGCCATGCTAGGAAAGATGCTATCAATGTTAAGTACAATAAAGCAGAGATATATGTAATTGATGTAGGAATGATGATCTTTTGTCCCTGAAACAATACAATTATTGACATCAAAATACTTCCTACAGCAAAACCAATAGCATTAGAATAGATAGGGTCAATCTTGACTCTGGCATTCCTTGCAGAACTTACATCACCAATTGCTGTAAGTGCTGTACCTAAAAGAGCAATCAAAATGCCTTTTACATCAGCTAAGCTAGAAAAACTACTTAAAGAAGGATAAATGAGAACACAAACACCAAACACCCCTAGAAGTCCTCCAAATAATACACGGGGATGTAGTTGCTCTTTTAAAAAAATACGAAGAGCTAGCGGAGTCAATATCACTTTTAATGAAAAGATTAATGTTACAATTGCTGCTGAGCTTAATATTGTTGCGTAATATAGGCATAAATAACTTAAAGCAAAGTTACATACACCAAACACAATGATAAAGGGTATATCTTTTCTTGTAGGTATCCCTTTTGGCTTAAGAAACAATACTAGGGCAATGAATAAAAACGCAGTAATAACTAGCCGATAAGTCAAGGATAATTCTAAGCTTACTGGCGTTCCTTGAATTTTCACTGCAATAAAATTAAGCCCCCATACTATTAAACAAAATACATACATTAGATTTGTCACTGTATTTACTATACCTTCTATCGTTTTTTAATTAACGAAATGTCTAAAGAGAATATCCAGTAGTTCTAGGAAAGAATTCTCTCTTCTTGAAATCGTCACCTAATATATAGTATCATCGCATATCAAGTTTGTAAAAAAATCTTTCCATAAACTGTCTTGACTTTGTAGGTTTCTGAAAGCAATGGAATCCATTCATTTAACAAATTAAAAATATGAATGAGACTGGAATCTAACCTAGAATATGTCTTACTTGTATTTTATATTGTGCGTCTTTAGTAGAAGTACCAGTACTTTTTTTTGCTTGTATTACATTTTATGCAGGAGCGTTTTGTTAGGCTAAATATTCTTTTCAAAAGAACTCTCTAAAATACTTAAAGGATGTATATCTAATGAAAAAAATTCGTTTATCAAAAAAGCAAAGAGTATTATTAGTCCTTTTTTTATATTCAATGGCAATCATTTTGTTTATTCTATTTGAGAAATTAAGAATTGATATTTTAAAATAGTAGCAAATGCTACTATTTTTTTTATTCATTTTCCAAACTCATTTAAAATCGCTTCATTACTACAAAACTTGTTCCCTACATTGTCGATTGCAATACTCTTAAGCTATTCAAGTAAGGCACTAGAAAGAAAAACACTGACTTCGTACAAATTATTGAATGGATCAGTGTTTTTTGCGTAATCGACATATCATATTTTTCAGAAGAAATTCTTAAAGAAACCATGTATTGAACAAAAACCTATTTACAAAATTAAGCAGTCATTGTACAGTTGGTTACACAAGTATACAACCATACAATCAACATGAGCAAAACTGAGGCAAAGAAAGGAGTGTTCTTGTTGAAGCCAATATTAGATGAATCACTACCCATCTTTCAACAAATTGCACAAATCGTAATAAACGACATAGTTGAAGGACACTTAAAAGAAGGCGAAAAAGTTCCATCTGAAAATGAACTATCAAATTTTTATAACATCAACAGGGCAACTGTGAGAAAAGGACTACAGACTTTGGTTGATGAAGAAATCATTTATAAAAAACGTGGAATTGGGATGTTTGTTATGGAAGGAGCTAAAACAAAATTGTTAGACGGAAGGAAAAAACAGTATCGAAATGAATATATATTGCCACTGCTAGAAGAAGCAAAGCGATTGGGAATGAGTGTTGAGACAGTAGTGAAATTAATAAAAGAGGAGGAGAAAAAATGATTCGAGTTGAAAATGTTACCTATGGATACGGTGAGGAACCAATACTTAAAGATATTTCTTTCAAAGAAAAGGAAAATGGTATTACCGCAGTTTGGGGGCGAAATGGAGCTGGAAAAACTACACTGATGAAACTTCTTGCTGGCCATGACAAGCCAAACAAAGGAATTGTTGAGATCATGGGAACGGCTCCCTATAATCGTGCAGAGGTTGTTCAAGCTGTATGTTATATGCAAGAGGATCATCCATTTAGTTCCATCTGGAATGTAAAGGATTCTTTTCGATTTGGACAGTATTATTATTCCAATTGGGATATGGATATGGCTAATAGACTCTTAAAGATCTTTAGGTTAGATGAAAAGAAGAAAATATCAAAGTTATCAAAAGGAATGAAATCTGCTTTACAGTTTATCATTGGAATTTCTAGCAATGCGAAAATCACGATTCTGGATGAACCTAGTAATGGATTAGACGCAAATATGCGGAAGAAAATGTATAAAATTATACGAGAAAGTCAGGAGCAGCATCCAAGATTGTTTTTAGTGTCTACCCATCATATTGAAGAAATCCAACAGATATGTGATTCAATTCTTGTTATTAATGATAAAGAAGTATTCATACATGAACCAATAGATGAAATTAGAGAGTGTGGAATCTGGTTAGTAGGTGACAAAAATAAAATAGAAGAAGTGACAGATGGACAATATATTTTAGAAGCAAGTGGATTAGGATCTAGGTTAAAAGTGATGGTTGATGTGCCTTTTAACGAAAAATGGAAAGAAATTGCATCTTTACATGGACTATCAATCGAAAAAGTAAAATTACAAGATTATTTGTTAAATAAGACTGAGGAGGCCGAATAAGGATGAATTCTTTATATGGAACATTTCGTTTAGTCTCTGAGGAGGCCTTATTTTATTTAGGTAAATTAATGTTTCTCTACATTACTATTCCGTTGACGGTGTTGTGGGTCCTTATTGGATATATATTTGGACTTGGGGATGATGTAGTTGCCTCAATTTCAGGTCCCGCTTATTTCTTTATTGCATTATTTGGCGTAAATGGATATAGATCAATGTATCCTGTTGCGATTGGGATGGGAAGTACGAGGGTACAATTGCTCAAAGTCTATTATGGTGTAGGTATTTTAGCAGTTGTTATAAGCATTATATTTCTAAATGTATTGCAATATATTTTAAAAACTTTATATCTTCACTGGGAAATCGGAGCGAACATTTTACATCCTGGATTATTTTTAATAGATGGATATCATTTCTTTGCTTATTTATGGATTGATCTTATGTTTGGACTCTTTTTATTCGGGGTGCCTTTTCTACTATATAGTATTAATTTTCGTTTAGGGATGCAAAAAAGCATCATTATACTCATGTTGTTGTCAGTTATTTTCATGGTTTTATATTATGGTAGTTATTTAAGCGATAGTATGGAATGGTTTTTAGGATTAGAATTAGATGCTTCGGGAATGACGTTGATTACTTTAATAGGCTTATGTAGTGTTGGAGCATTATTATTATCATATCCTATCATGCGAAATGCTCCGTTAAAACCAAAGTCAAGAAAGGATTAAACTAGAAATGTTTATTTCAGTATTTGCTCACTAAAGAAATGATAAAAACAGCTTGCAAATCACATGATTGGGATGAATAAAGTAGAAATTGTTATACAACAAACGGGGTCTTAATTTAATAAGGCTAGGACTTGTGTTTATGATTATTTCTCATATCACTCACACATTGATAGTGTGCAAAAAGAAAAGGCGAGTGACCTTTTCGATGACCTATGAAAATCACTTTGGTCTCTTTTGGTCTCTCGCCATATTTTTAAAACCTTTGATACCCTTACTCTTGAATTGCTGCTTCTAAAGCTACAACGATCATATCGTTGAACGTAGTTTGACGTTCTTCTGATGTTGTTACTTCACCAGTTAGAATGTGGTCACTTACTGTTAGGATAGAAAGTGCTTTACGGCCGTGTTTTGCAGCTAATGTGTAAAGTGCTGCTGATTCCATTTCTACAGCAAGTACGCCGTATTGAGCTAATTTTTCGTTTTGATTCTCATCAGAATAGAACATATCTGCTGTAAAGATATTACCCACTTGTAAGTTTAAACCAGCTTCTTTACCTGCATTGTATGCTTTTAATAGTAAATCAAAGTCTGAGATCGGTGCGAAGTCGATAGCGCCACCCCAAATGATTTGGTTCATGCGTGTATCAGATGTTGCTGCTTGTGCTAAAATTACGTCACGAACTTTTACATCTTTTTGAATTGCACCACAAGTACCTACGCGGATTAATTTTTGAACATCATATTCTTGCATTAATTCTGTAGCGTAAATCGAGATTGAAGGCACGCCCATACCAGTACCTTGTACAGAAATACGTTTACCTTTGTACGTACCTGTATAACCAAACATATTACGAACTTCGTTATAGCAAGTAACATCTTCTAAAAACGTTTCAGCAATATACTTTGCACGTAATGGATCTCCTGGAAGTAAAATTGTGTCAGCGATTTCGCCTTTTTTTGCATTAATATGAATACTCATACTGCAATCCCTCTTTTCTGTCAGTTTTCACTATAAATAATACTGTGTTTCTCATATTTTCGCAATGCTAGACGTCTAGCAACTTGAAATAAATTTAAATTGTTTCAACTTATATCATGCTTGATCTAAATATAATGCCCACAACTCATCAAATACTTCTATTTTTAAGTTGTCTGTGGCATATGATTCAACATAAGAAGAAAGCTCATCAAAGTCTGTGCTCTGCTTCGGAAAATTATGTTCATGGAACATTTCCTCCGCAAATCGCACCTTTGAGTCTGACCAATCCCCACCTCTGAACGTTAGTACATACAAATAAAAGCTCTTTTTCATTCTTGAAATCCCCTCTTTACTCTTCTGCTTTCCGCTAGTTTATCAAAAAATACCTTCTTCGTCACAAAAATATCTATTAAGCATTTTCTCCTACTTATATTAATAGAACCATTTTCACGAATTCCTTAGACTTTCGTCACAGAAAAATAATATGCACTTTTGTCTGAAAAATGAAAATTATTAGAAAAAACGATAGAAATACCTAGGAAAATAAGGTAAAATTTAAATCAACTATTCAAAAATAGGAAGGTGATGGCGATGAAAAACTCTCATAAATCCAGGAACTCCGTACAAAAACGCCCGTCTCTCTTTAAAACTAGCTTTTCGAAAAAGAAAGCAAATGTTGTACAAGACGATAGGCATAATCTCCCTCCTACTAAAGAAAAACGACAACGTTTTTACCATTTAATTCGAGGTAAAGTGCTTATTATATTTTCTCTCATTATTGTTATTAATGGCACAATGGGTTTATTATCGTATATCAATATACAGAATCTGCAAAGACAAATGAAAGATTTTACTGATAAAAACGTCCAGGAACAATTAACTGTCAACCAACTTGCGTACGAAATTGCGAGGCTCACTAATTTAGAACAAGCCTATTTAATTACCGGGAATGGGAGCTTTGCTACTTCATATAATATGAAAATTGATTCCATCGATAAAAAAATAAAAGCCTTAGAAGAGCAGTTTACAAAAAGAGAACTAGAATTAAGTCATATACAGGCGATCGATCAATATTATAAAAATTACCTTGAATACTCTAAAAAGGTCATGACAATGCGTGATGAACTTGGTCTCGAACAAGCTCGCAAACTCGTGATGGGCGGTACTGGAGAAACAATGAAGGTGTATATTGATAAAAATATTGAGTCCATTAATTTGGTTATGGATGATGCTAATAAAGCAAAATTAGATAAACTTAACAAGCAAGTTACACTATCGATTACTTCTTTCTTCTTCATTTCACTACTTGGATTTATTGCAATTATTATTTTTGGTTATATGTTATTTAAATCATTAAGAAACAATACACAGGCTATTAACCATTCCATTCTCGATATTGCACAGGCTGGTGGCGATTTGACCAGACGTGTTCAAGTTCGTAATCATGATGAATTCTCAACTATTGCCGCTTCAACCAATACGCTGATTGATTCAATATCTAATTTGATTAAACGTGTCAGTAATCTGGCGGACCACGTTTCAAGCAGTAGCCAGGAGCTAATGTCATTAGCCGATGAAAATGCCCGTACAATACAGAATATTGCAGATGCTACAGCAGATATCGCGAGTGATAGCGAGAATACGATTTCCAGTATGACTAGCGCGCAACAAAAAATGAGTGATCTTGAGCATTCTGTACACCAGTTAAATGAGCAAGCAAATGCTGTTCAGCGTGCATCATTGGCTATGGAGCAAGCGGCTGATGAAGGCAGTCACTCCGTTCAACAATCTTCGTTAGTCATACAATCTATAGAAGAAACGATGGCCTCCACGACTACCATTGTCGAAGCACTCGGTCGAAAATCCGCAGACATAACATCTATTATCGGCACGATTACTGCTATTTCAGAGCAAACAAATTTACTTGCCTTAAATGCTGCGATTGAGGCCGCACGCGCTGGTGAGCACGGACGAGGCTTTGCCGTTGTCGCTGATGAAGTTCGAAAGCTAGCAGTGCAATCGCAAAATGCCGCAAAAGAAGTAACATCTATTGTAACGTCCATTCAAGACGAAGTAACATCCATCATCTCTCAAAACCACGAGGGTGTATCGTCTGTTATTCGTGGCGTTGAAGTAACGAATGAAACAAACCAGTCTTTAGCCAATATTTTAACGCATACGAAAGAAACGACGACAATTATCGCGACTATGGTGGAGAAGATTGCATTAACACTTGATTATAGCAATGCTGTAGCGAATGATTTTGTCCATGTGAATGCCTATGCTGAACAATCAGCTACCAACACAGTCACTTCTGCTGCTGCGGCAACTCAAGGATCTGCATCCATGCAGGAAATTAATGCCGCTGCCACAGAGCTTGCTCAACAAGCAGATAGTCTGCGAAATCTTGTCAGTGAATTTAAAGTTTAAAGGTCCCGGAAGATTCTACATCAATTGTTTGGGTGAAGCACAATGTAGTAGCTTCATCCAACGTTCCAGGACCTAACTATATGACGTTCTATCAAGGACTTTGATGGTTCTTTCCGTCGCCTTGAAAGTTTTATCCGTCGTTTCGATGGCTCTTTCCGTCACTTTGACGTTTCTTTCCGTCGTTTCGATTGCCTTTTCCGTCGCTTCGACTGATCTATCCGTCACTTGATTGTTCATCCGTCCTTTCGATGACTCTTTCCGACGCTTCGATTGCCTTTTCCGTCACTTCGGCTGATCTATCCGTCGCTCGATTGTTTATCCGTCGTTTCGATGGCTCTTTCCGTCACTTTGTCGATTCTATCCGTCGCTTCGATTGCCTTTTCGTCGCTTCGGCTGATCTATCCGTCGCTACCGATTCAAAAAACATTTTAAAACCATAAAAAAACTCCTAGCACTATCTATCCTGCTAGGAGTTGTTGTTATTTAAATAATGAAAGGTATTCTGCATAGCCTTCTTTTTCTAAATCCTCTTTTGGTACAAAGCGGAGTGCTGCGGAGTTAATACAATAGCGTAAGCCTCCAAGTTCACTTGGTCCATCTGGGAAGACATGTCCTAAATGGGAATCAGCTTCTTTGCTTCGAACCTCTACGCGACGCATCCCGTGAGATGTATCGAAATGCTCTGCAACTTCTTCCTTTTCAATTGGCTTTGCAAATGCTGGCCAGCCACAGCCTGAATCGAATTTATCTAATGAGCTAAATAACGGCTTCCCTGAAACGATATCTACATAAATACCCTCTTCAAAGTGCTTATCATATTCATTGCGGAACGGTGGCTCTGTTCCACTTTCCTGTGTTACATAATATTGCATGTCCGTTAACTCTTTTAAACGTTGTTCTTTATTCATTTTTCAACCCCCAGTGTGTCTCCTGAAACGCTTTGCGACCAGACCCGACGGCATAGCGCTCGTAGTGCATTGGATTTTTCTTATAATAATATTGATGATAGGTTTCAGCTGAGTAAAACGAGCTTGCTGGTAAAATTTTCACTGCGATCGGTTTATCGAATTTACCAGATGCTTGTAAATCTGCTTTAGAACGCTCAGCCAAATCACGTTGCTCATCATTGTGGTAAAAAATCGCGGTTGTGTAGGACTCTCCACGATCATAAAATTGTCCTCCAGCATCTGTTGGATCAATTAATGTCCAAAATGTCGCGAGTAATTGCACGAAAGAATATAACTCATCATCAAACGTAATTTGAACCGCTTCAACATGCCCTGTCGTTTCAGAGCATACTTGTTCATATGTTGGATTGACAACATGTCCACCCGTATAGCCGGAAATTACTGATTCAATGCCAGGTGTTTCGTCAAAAGGCTTGACCATACACCAAAAACAACCTCCTGCAAATGTTGCATATTGCTTTGCCATTTATCTCACTCCTTATGCACCAGGAACAATTACTTCCAGTAAAATCTTATCCTTTGGTAAGTCTAATTCTTTTGCTTTGATACGAGATCCTGAAGCAATGTTAATGCGCGATAAGTCAATATAGATTTCTGCTTTATTTGGATCGATAGTAATCCAAGAAGGGAATTCCACCGTGTCTCGCATAATTTTCATCGTTGTCTCAGGTGGAATATTTAACAGCCCAACATTCATCCCTGTCTGTTTTAAAATAATATTCCCTTTCTCATCCACTATCGGATCGAAGTTCATAGAAATAGGGATTTCTGTATAAAACACCTTTAATGTACTTCTTAATTGAATATCATCACCAATCGTAAAATCCAACGGTAATGGTGACCCCGCATCCTTTAAATACTTTTTCGAAATAGATTCTAATTCCTTCGTTGTCGTTTGGACAACGAGTACATTTCCTTTTACTTCACTTTCACCTTTTGAACTCTCCGCAAAATTTACTCCATCTACTGGTCTAGTTGCTAAAAAAACGACGAGGAGGATTGCAAAAAGCACTGTGCCTGCTAAGGCAAAAAATGCAAATTTCCATTTATTCATTTTGTCACTCCTCGAAGCCTATTTCCTTGTTAATCTTTTGTTCCATGTTACATTTCTCCATTGCTTTCAAAATTCGATCTGTCATTTTGTCATAGCCTTTTGCATTTGGGTGGAAGAAATCCGTATGATAAACGAGCTCTTTATTTGAATCAAACAAGTCCTCCACTGATACATAGCACGCATTAGTATCTTTCTTTGCTATGTCTTCAATGACTTTATTCCACTCGGTAATAATTGTATCAAATTCATTCGCTTCATTTGTCACGATTGAAAATGGGTTGTAAAAACCGATAAGTAATAAAGGCACTGTTGGATTTTTTGCTCGTATACCTTCAATAATTTTACTATAGCGTTTCTTATATGCCTGCAATTCTTTATCAAAAGCATCGCGTTTCAAATTAAATAAATCGTTTCTGACAACCTTCATGACATCATTTCCACCCATTGTAATCGAAATGAGCTGTGCTTTTTGCAACTCTTCATCATAATGCCCTTTTTCCACTAATTTTAATAGCTGATCACTACGTCTTCCTCTTTTTCCTCGATTATCGACTTCAACATCTGAAATCGAGGGCCAAGCTCCCAATGAATCTGCTAATCTTCCAACAAAACCGTCTTTACTATACTCATCACCGACACCGGCTGTTAAAGAATCACCGAGTGCTAAGTATTGTAGTTGCTTTGCGCTTTTATCATCAATTTTCCGTAAATCCTCTGGTGATGGCTCAAAAAAATGTTCAAAAATTTGCGTCAATACATTCTTTGAGGATTTTTCCTCATTTTCTGTTTGTTGCTCATCCTGTTTCATATCTTGCTCCGTCCCTGCGTGCTCCCCTTCTGGTTCTGCTTGCGGATTCGGTTCATCTATTGATATTACACAACCACTTAGTACAAAGACGGTCAAACATGACAAAACAATCATTCGCCAAATACTCATTTGACCACCTTCCATCATTTGCTTACTTCTATTATAGAATAGTTCGTACTGCAATGAAAAGTGACTATACCTAGGTATTATTTAAAAGTATGAGTTTATAACATTTTTCTGATTGTATAAATAGGTATTCACTTTTCAACAATAAAAAGCCACTACAATTATTTATGTAGTAGCTCTCTTATATTATTCTGCAAAATAAATAAAACCGATTGCACCTGGACCCGTATGTGTTGAGATGATTGGTGAAGTAAAGTTAATTTCTACTTCATTAAAACCTGTTCCCTCGATTAATTCTTTTAAAGGTCCACCCATCGTTGTTAGACCCTCAGCATGAGAAATTCCAACTGTTTTTACTGTTTTTCCAGCAGTGTCAGCTTGGAATTGTTTAAATAAGTAGTTCACAACCTGTTTATGGCTACGTACTTTGGATACGGGATTGTATGCGCCACCTTCTAAGTTTGCAATAACTTTTATGTTCAGCAAAGAACCGATAAAGCCTGTACCTTTCCCAATTCGTCCGCCTTTAATTAAATTTTCAAGTGTGTCGACAATAACATATAAATACGTATTTTCGCGCACTTTCTCAAGACGCTTAATAATTTCCTCGACAGTAGCACCTGCATCGCGCATTTTAATAGCCTCTCGAATTTGAATGGCTAGACCTGTGGTAATAAAACGTGAATCGATCACAGTTACATCGGAGTCGGACATTTGCGCTGCCTGACGAGCTGATTCTACTGTTCCGCTCATACTACCTGTCATATGAATGGAAATAATTTGATCTCCGTCTTTACCTAGCTCATCGTATAATTCTTTAAATTTTCCCGGTGCAGGCTGCGAGCTTTTTGGTAAATTTTTAGCGTTTTTCATTAACCCTAAAAAAGGTTGTGGCTCTAAATCAATACCATCTATATAAGTTTTATCATCAATTTGAATCGTTAGAGGCACAATATGTATACCGTGCTGTGCTACTTCTTCCTTTGTTAAATCACAAGTTGAGTCCGTTACTATATGAATTCGTCCCACTTCGACACATCCTTTTACTTCATTAAAATTTATTATATAGACTAATGAATCATTATGTAAACATGACATTTGTCATTAGGTTTCACTCGTTTCAGTCCATTTGTATCCGCTACCTTGGATACTATAGCGCTTTGTCGATTCCTTGTCTAACAAAGTCCCTCAATCATTTCAACATTTATATGACACTTTTGATGTTGAAAACATGACAAATGTAAATACCAGTATGAGAATTATCGGGGTATAGTAAATGTATGCACGAAAGGAGTGTTCGATATGGTAGATTCTTTTGACTACAAAACATGGAAGGAAGAGTTGTGGAATGCCATTACACATGGCATTGGATTTATCGCAAGTATTCCAGCACTAGTTATTCTTATTTTAGCAGCTGTACAAACCGGAAGTGCGCTCCAAATTACAACGTTTACGGTTTTTGGTGCCTCTGTGATTATTTTATTTTTAATGTCGACGCTGTTACATAGCATGCCGGAAAAATATAAACACTTTTTCGCCATTCTTGACCATTCTTCTATTTATATTTTAATTGCAGGAACGTATACACCTTTTCTTTTAATTGCAATTGGTGGCACGCTAGGTATTACTTTATTATGTATTATTTGGTCACTTGCCATACTAGGCGTTATTTTTAAATGTTTTTTTATTAATCGATTTGAGAAACTTTCTTTAATTTTTTACATCGGTATGGGCTGGCTGATTATTTTTGCTGTTAAACCTGTCTATCTTTTCTTAGGCTTTCATGGCTTTGCCTTACTGTTAGCAGGTGGGCTTTTTTATACGATTGGGGCTATCTTTTACGCATGGCGTTCACTTCCCTACAATCATACAATTTGGCATCTATTTGTGTTAGCTGGTTGTGGATCGATGTATGCTTGTGTTTATTTTTACTTATAAATATTAACTAAAAAATCGCTCCTTTATAAAGGAGCGATTTTTTATATTTTTATTGGAATCCGCCTGTTAGTTTCTTTGTTAATGCCTTTGCTGCACGCATCACTTCTAGTTTATTTTCTTCATTATTCATTTTATTTCTCGCATGAAGTAGAACTGGTCTAAACGATTCAACGGAACGTCCAAATTCGTGCATCCATTCATAGCGAAGTACCATCCAAGTATGAAAATGATGTGTCGTATCTTCATTGTAAAAATAATAAACGTACTCTATACCCAATACATCCCTTTGAGCCTTTCTGATTTTTGATAAGAGGTTTATATAATCCATTTTTTCCTCATCGTTAAGTTCATCAAAGCATTTAATATGGCGCTTAGAAGCTAGAATGATTAATCCCTTTATCGGATAAGCAACATCTTGATGGGCATGAAAATAATCCGATTCCGGACGCAATTATGCCGAGGCATAATTGATTAAGCCCACTCGTAATTGCACAGCTCAAACATTCAACTTTTACCGTTTCTCCATTTGATAAGGTTATTGTTCTCACTGATGTTCCCCTTTTGTTTGAATCTAATATTGGAATTAGCAGCCTTAATTATAAGGTTAATTGTACAAATTCTTCGGAAATTTTGATAAGAAACGTAGCCCTTTATCGCAAGCGAAGCGACTTATCTGCTTGCCCCAAAGATCGATCCGTTGTTTCGATGGGTCTATCCGTCGCTTCGACGTTTCTTTCCGTCGTTTCGATGACTCTTTCCGTCGCTCCAATATCTCTATCCGTCGCTCGATTGTTCTTCCGTCGTTTCGATGGATCTATCCGTCGCTTCGACGTTTTTTCCGTCGCTTCCTTGACTCTTCCGTCGCTTCGATAGCTCTTTCATTCGTCTGGCTAAAACAAACTTGCCGGAAAATGATAACGACGATAGACTTATTGAATTTATCCCGCTCAATCTGAACGGAAATCAACCCTACATTATAGTGACGAATCTTATAATTTTTTATTCTATAAATACTTCCAATCACCTTCCATTCCACATGAAAAGCACGGTGATTTATCACCGTGCTTCGTTTACTTTATGATTTAGTTCTTACGTTCAAAAATCTGATATTGGAATGTGTAACCCTCTGGTGCTGTTTCTGGCTCCCCTGAGGATACTTGTACAAAATCCTGCTCATAGTTCGGGAAGTATGTATCCCCATTAAACGAATGATTGATTTTTGTAATATACAAGCGATCTGCGATATCCATGGATAAGCGGAAAATTTGCTCGCCGCCAATAATCATTATTTCTGGAACATCCCCAGCAAGGGCGAGGGCACCCTCTAAGCTTGTCACCACTTCAATCCCATCCGCCTGATAGTTTTCATCACGCGTAATTACAATATTGCGTCGACCAGGAAGCGGTCTACCGATGGATTCGAATGTTTTACGCCCCATAATCATTGGCTTCCCCATCGTTTTTTCCTTAAAATATTTTAAATCCCCAGGCAAATGCCATGGCATGCCATTTTCATAGCCAATCACATAATTATTATCATGTGCCACAATTAAAGAAATCATATTGTCCCTCCAAATACTTTCGTTCATTATATTATAAACATAATTTTACTTTACAATCAGATAATTTCAGCTTAGAAATTAAAATATTTTCTTTTTCGATATTAAATCCTAGTAATTTTATATGAATAGTTTATAATAGATTTACAAAAGTAATTAAAAAGGATTGATGAAGATGACTAAATTAAGAGATGAAGCAATCCGTTATATAAAAGCAAGTGATTCTTCTTTACAATATTATGATTTAACACCACAAGAAGCGAGAGCCGTTCGAATAGTGCCAAAATGGACGTCACCAAATATCCCTCAGCTTGCGGCAATTGAGAATAGAAAAATAACAGTTCGAGATGGAGCACAAATAAATGTGCGTATTTATAGACCTGTTTTAAATAAAAACCTTCCTGTCATTGTTTATTATCATGGAGGCGGTTGGGTATTTGGAAATTTAGACTCTACGGATGCAGGCTGTCAGCTATTAGCAAAAAAAGCCGAAGCAATCGTTGTATCGGTTGATTATCGCCTAGCACCAGAATATCCATTCCCTACTCCGCTCTACGATGCTTATGACAGTTTCATGTGGATTTACGAAAACATCGAAAATTTCGGTGGAGATACAGCAAATCTTACAGTCGCTGGTGATAGCGCAGGCGGAAACTTAGCAACAGTGGTCGCCTACTTAGCTGCGACATTAAATGGACCCGCGATTAAAGCACAGGCACTTATTTATCCTGTAGTCAATGTTGATTTTACAACGACTTCTTACAATGTTTACGGGGAACACTATGGCTTAGACAAACAAGGGATGCAGTGGTTTGCGGGTCATTACACAGATCAACCAAACTATATGGATCCTCTTGTTTCCCCACTTCAGATTGAGGATTTAAGTGTTTTACCAAAAACGATTATCATTGCTGCAGAGGCAGACGTCCTCTATGATGAAGGTCTTGCCTACGCACAAAAGCTTACGAATGCCGGAGTGACAGTTGAACATGTAAACATGGCTGGTTTAATCCATAGCTACTATAGTAAAATGAATTTTTTCGAACAAGCAACAATTGAAACAGCTGAAAAAATTGCTAATTTCGTGAAATAAGTTTGTCTATCAGCATAAAATAGTGCGATAATAGAGCAAAATGTTTTTTTAAAGGATGACAACATGACACAAACTATTGCTTTACAAATTAACAATCCCTTTTCTGATCAATTAAAAAAAGGCTATCCTCTCATTTCAAAAGATGCAGTTGATGCCCGACATCTTCCAAAAGAGGAAGGTTCTCTATTAAGACTGACGGATAATCATAACCGTTTTATTGGCACAGGATACTATGGCTTACAAAACAAAGGTATTGGTTGGGTGCTAACAAACGATGCTAACGAAATAATAGACCAAGCCTTTTTTATGAAAAAATTTAAAAAAGCTATACAAAATCGAGAAGCATTTTTCAACAATCCTCACACAACAGCATTCCGAATCTTTAATGGCGAGGGTGATGGCATTGGCGGTTTAACTATTGACTTTTTCGATTCTTACTATATGGTAAGTTGGTATAGCGCCGGCATTTATTCATTTAAAGAAGAAGTATATGAAGCCCTTGCAGAAACTGTAAACTACAAGGCCATTTATGAGAAAAAACGTTTCGATACGAAAGGCCAGTATATGGAACAGGACGATTTTGTAATGGGAACGCCTGGCGAATTCCCAATTATCGTATCGGAAAATAATATGAAATACGCTGTCAATTTAAACGATGGAGCCATGACAGGTATTTTCCTCGATCAACGAGAAGTGAGACTTGCCATTCGTGAACGTTATGCAGAAGGTAAAAATATGCTAAATACGTTCTCCTATACGGGGGCATTTTCTGTCGCAGCGGCACTTGGAGGAGCAGTAAAAACAACAAGTGTAGATGTGGCAAAGCGTAGTTTAGCCAAAACAATTGAGCAATTTAGCGTCAACAGCATTGACTACGAATCACAGGATATTAAAGTCATGGATGTCTTCAACTATTTTAAATATGCTCAGCGCCATAATTTGAAATTTGATCTTGTCGTTTTAGATCCACCTAGCTTTGCACGTACGAAGGAAAGAACGTTCTCAACTGCGAAAGACTACCCTAAATTACTCGTAGATACAATCGCGATTACGGAGAAAAACGGTGTCATTGTTGCCTCAACGAACAATGCAAGCTTTGGTATGAAAAAGTTCAAGAGCTTTATTGACCAAGCATTTAAAGAAACCAAAACAGCCTATAAAATTGTTGAAGAATACAGCTTACCAAAGGATTTCCGTGCCCCACGTGAATATCCAGAATTCAATTACTTAAAAGTTGTTTTTATTAAAAAACTCAACTAATTGAACCCAGACAGAATCACCTCCAAGTGATTCTGTCTTTTTGTTTGGGAGAAATATTTAGATCCCCCCATTTCATTGTTAGAATTTTCCGTTTACTATATAATAGATTCATCTCATTCCTAAAATTTGGGATGATATTTTAAATTTTTATACCATGTAAATGAGTTGATTGGAGCGCAGTGGCTCATCGGTCGCCCCCAAGAAGCTTTGCTCTGTGCGAAAGCGTAGCGTCAGCGTCAAAACGCCTAGTCGATACGGAAATCAACCCTACGCTATGATGAGAGTCATTTTACAAAATATTGATAAATGGAGATGATTTAATGGGATATATTCGTGAAAAGTTAATGATTACTACAGAAAGACTCGTTCTTAGATTATTTCAAACATCTGATGCAGAAACGGTTACAAAGCTTTGCAATAACTATAATATTTATAAAAGCACTATGTATCTACCTTATCCTTATAGTTTAAATGACGCATTATCATGGATGGAACATCATTACGATCATTTTATGGAGGATATTTCGTACGAGTTTGCTGTTACAGATAAGGAAACTGGTGAATTATTTGGAGCCATTGCATTATCGAATAATAAACATTTTAATCAAGGTGAAATAGCCTATTGGATTGGCGAGGAATATTGGGGAAAAGGCTATGCCACGGAGGCAGCACAATCGATTGTACAATTTGCTTTTGAAGAAAAGAAACTGCACAAAGTGTTTGCCCGATATTTTTCAACAAACCCTGCTTCAGGAAAAGTAATGGAGAAGATTGGCATGAAACAAGAAGGAATTTTAAAGGATCATATTATTAAAGACGGTAAATATGAGGATTTAGTGTATTATGGAATAATTAATGAATAGCCCAGTTTCTCAAAAAGATGGTTCCGACGATTTAGTTCCTTCACCTTAATACTTCTTTTGATAAGGATATTAGATTGTTGGTGTTAAAACATAAAAACAGAGTTACTCTACAAAAAGTGTAGAATCAACTCTGTTTTTTGGTTTGATATTTTGAATATCGAATATGTAACTAAAGCACTCCGTTACTTTAAGTACAATACTTCACAATCTTTTTTACAAATCATTATAAACTCAATCCATCAATTGTGTTGTCTATACAAAAAGACGCCTTCTTATTCAAAAAATGCGCCCTTTAGCTGAAAAATTTTTCCTTTTTAAAATAACTCCAGATACGTGTAAAGATAAAAAACACTACAAGACTGACAATCGAATTTATACCTTGATTAAGTATCCATATATTCGATAGTTGTATACTGCTCATTATATTATAAGTGAGAGATATCACGAAAACTGTTAAAAAACCTATTAAGAGACCCTTTTTATCCATAGTGAAATTTACTCCTTACCGTTTCTATAATATACTCACTAATTCTTAGCTACCCTGCATTACGGTTAAGTATATTTATAATAACCTTTCTACTTTAACATAAATATCGAATTTTTTTATTAAGTTTTATTTCAGAATTTGTCCCGATTGTTGAACACAAGTTAAACATTGCTATTCAACAAACCTGCTCCGTTAGCACAAGAAGCGATTACTCTAATTAAACAATCGCTTCCGTTACTTTAAGTGCATTTTTTCACAATCTTATCGTTTTATTAAAGAACCAATTTAATAATATAATTTCTTTTTTACTTTAAATTGAGGACTCGTGATTAATTTTGCTTTTGCAATTCCTTTTTTAAATCTTACATTGTTTAACCAGTCAATAATTGCATTAGCATCGTAATTTGGGTGAATTTTTTCTCCATTTTCTAATGCCCAATATTCTGTATTCTTTTCCTCATCAAAAATCCAATTTTGAAAGTCCTTCTGAATACTGTTCATCTTCCTACCTACTTTTGTTGAACAAGAATTGTATTGAATATAATCTTCACCAAAGTCAATTTTTATAATCATAAGAGTTTAACTCCTTAAAATAGTTATGAAATTAGGGCTAGTATAGCATTTTATTGAATTAATCTGCCCCATTAGTTCAATAAAGAAAAAAGAGCTGCCTCTGCTGTGGATTCCCATCTTGAAGTAAGATACCCGTTAGCTTAATAACAATTTAATCTATCGTTTAAAAATCCTTTAAAACGCTGCCGTTCCTCTTTGTCCCCTTGCAATTTTCTAACCATCTTTCTCGAGGATAGATATCGCCTAATCTCTTCATCTTCTTCTATCAATTTAAGCTTAGAAGGTTCAGCAATCATTAGTTCTTGGAACCAGTATTTATCTTTAATTAAACTTATATTAATTTCAATCTTTTCTTCTTTTGAAAGGGTGAGGTATCTAAGATAAGAAAAAAAGTATTTAATCATATCCCAAACTGCTTCTTCGTTCGTCTTCATTTAAATCCCTCATATATATTTTTATTGTTCAACAAATCTGCTTCGTTAGTAAAAAAAACGTCCTCACTTGTTGGAGAAACGCCACCGTTCCAATTTCATTCCATAGAATACTTTACCTATCAAATCCTAACAATGTATTGCCTTATTTTATATATGTAATTTTTCCCCTTTCAACTAAACTCCCCCATTAGTGGAATAAGAAAAGGGATTGCCGCAGCAGTCCCCATCTTTACCTCTAGCACCCATTAGTTGAAGAAAAAAAGGTTTTACTTTCTTTTTAAACACTCGACTCGAAATGGCGAATCGATTTTTAGCCTTTCGGCATTTTGCTCATATCCATATACAAAGCGTTCCACCGATGACCGTCTGGATCCGTAAAACCGCAGCCGTACATCCAGCCACCCTTTTCACCAGGTTTGCTGAATACAGTTCCGCCGGCACGTTCGACTTTCAAGGCGAGCTCATCAACTTCATCCCTGGAGTTCGCCCCCAGAGAGAATAACACTTCAGTACCTTTCCACGAATCCGCAACCTCATTACCAGTAAAACCGCGAAACGTGGATTCTGGGAAGAGCATTAAAACTACCTGATTATCGCCGACTATCAAGCTGAATGAGCCGTCTTGACTCGCATACCGCTCATTCAACCGAAATCCGAGCTGCGTATAAAACGCCTTTGCCCGTTCTACTTCTCGCACTGGCAGGTTCAACCATAATTCTCTCGACATACTTAATTTCCTCCTGATATAGAGATGCAGTGATTACTCACCCCTATATAAATTCAATATTTATTATAATCTTTCCCTCTTGTTAGGAAATAAAATACTTCTTCAACTATCTTGCTCCGTTAGTTGAATAAGAAAAAGATGGGGTCTCTGAGGAATCCCATCTTGAAGTAAAGCACCAGATAGTTGAAAAAGGAAGTATTTAAAATTCAAAGTTTCGAACCACACCAAGGACAAAAATCAATGCTAATAATCGACTCCCCACCATCATGTATTATCAAACCGTAGTCATTATTTTGTTCATAAAAAATGATTATTTTATCAGGACATTCAAATGGATTCTCATGTATTTCACACTTGAAACTTGCATGAAAAGTCATATCCTCACAACAATGTTTTTTCATAATTTCATTTCCCCTTATTTAAGTAAAACTCCCGTTAGATTAAGTGTAAAACAACACAAATCTGTATCATTTACTATTAATTATATCTTCTTGGCATCCATCTAACGGGTCATCAATAAATAGCCAATCCTCATTATTAATACCTAATTTTTCACAGTATTCTTCTGCTTCTTCTAAAACTTCAAAACACATATCAGCAAAACAACCAGTATCTTGTAATGTATTATATAAAAACACGTATGTTTCATCGGGCGATTCATAAATCATTACTTTACATATGTCATCAATCTTTTCCTCAAGAATAGCATATTTCCTCATTATTTCACCTCTTTACTATTAATCCACTGATTCCACCTTATTCAGTTACTTCCCTGCATTCCCTTATTACACTATCCTACTCCGTTAGCTCAATAAGAAAAAAGAGCTGCCTATGCAACTCAATGATCTTCAAGTAAAGCCACCGTTAGTTTAAGTGTATGTATTCACAAACTTTATATTTTCCTCTTTTGTTTCCAAAAGCTCTGGATTGTCGTGGTTATTTCCAATTACATCAAGTAAGAGTATTTCATTCCATAACGGTACTGCGCATGTTTCAGTAACAATCTACCAACAACATTCATACATCCTAACTTCTCCAGTAAATGTTCGTTTTCATCAAATAAAAATACATTACGAGCCACAATACCACCTTCGTATATTTCCTTATTTTCTTTTACCTCTGTTATTGACCTACAGAATCTGGATTAACTTTAATCGATAATTTCTTTATACCCAAAATGTAGGATAATTTCTGTTACTACGCAGATTATTGATTAACAATGCAAAAATCACGATAATAATTGAGCCAATTAAAACAGGCGAAATTAAATAATTCCAACTATATGTACCTAACATAACAACAAGTGGGTCTGCCCCAGCTGGTGGATGTGTTGTTTTCGTGAGCATCATTATTGCAATCGCTAAACCCACTGCTAATGCAATTGCCCATGGTTCATTACCAAATAGTTGATACATAAATAGACCAATGAATGTTGATAGGAAATGACCACCGATTACATTTCGAGGTTGCGATAATGGTGCGTTCCAAACACCAAATACTAACACACAACTTGCACCGAACGGAGCCATTAACCATTCAGTAGAAGTTATATTAGTTAGATAAATTAAAGTAACAATTGTTAGAAATCCACCAGTAAATCCTGTAAAGGAGTCCTTTACATCAACTTGCAATGGACTCCTTCCTTTTCCTTTCATCTTCGATAAGTAACGAACATTTATTAATTTTTTATCTACACGATTGATTACCGTTTCTCTCATTATAACCCCTCCTCTATTTACAATTTATTCTACATTAATAAAACTAACCTGTAAATATAAATATTATAGGTTAGTTTAAATCGACAAAACTAAAGAACCAACTCTCTAAAAAGTTGATTCTTTAGTTATCTTCTAATTTTCGATGTTGAAATCTTGCCACTTTTTTTCTATTCCCACATATTTTCATGGAACACCATTTACGTCTCCCGCTCACATTAATAAATAAAAGAACACACTCTGGATTTGAGCATCTCTTGAGAAAAGTAAGTTTGTTTTCTTCGATTAAAGTTAATATATCGAGAGCAATTAAAGATAAAAGTACATCCTCAATCTCTCCAATCGGAAAAGAGATTAATTTATTTTCTATCAGTTTATATGCAAAAGGTGCCTTTTCAATTTTCTTTTCTAAAAAGGCGATAAAATTATTGGAAATTTGACGTGAATCTGCGATGGTTTCAAATTCTTTTCTTATAACGCTTCGCATTTCTAAAATATTTGATGTTACTTGGCTCAAACGTTCCATAACTTTTATAAATAGTTGCTCATTCCAAAACGAATTATCCTCATTTACGACATTGATCCAATCCAGTATATCTTCATTATTCATTAATAAATCAGATCTTTGTCCCCATCTTACTACCTCAGTATTTACTAAATCTAATGAAATATTTCCAGATAATAGGGGGAAATTATTTGTTTCTCGCATACATTTATCGCTCATTTCATTGTTATATTTTTAACCTCTTAAGCGATTACAAATGGGTTATATGCTATATTATACTCTATTTAATTAAGAGAATAAAAAATACCTCATCAATTTTTCAAACTTCTTTAAACTGTACTTGTTAATCTAAGCTGCTCCGTTAGCTCAATAAGAAAAAAGAGCTGCCTATGCAACTCAATAATCTTCAAGTAAAGCACTCGTTAGTTTAAGTGTAATTATTCACAAACTAATATCTTTTGTTCATTATTAATTCCTAGAAAAGAAAACTATTGTTCTTCTTCATATTTTTCAAAAACCAAATCAATTGCTTTAATCTGACCATATGACCCACTACTTTTAGGAATAGCAGCAACAAATCTCCAGCCTTCTTTACTATACTTATCGATTATTTCCCTATGACTTTCCATTGTAAATAAACCAGCAACCTTTGCTTCTACATACATATATTTATACATTTTTATACACCTCATATATTATTTGATTTTGTAAAATCAATAATGATAATAAATAGCTATACGAACCTAAAAAGGAAAAGTTTCTAACTGGTTCTTCAACTAACCTGCCCTTTAGATGAATAAAGGGCCATTATAAGAGTGTTTATATACGTATTTATACTCAACTAAGTGGAAAGCTCATAAAGGATTTTAATCAGAAGTATTTTTTATTGCACCCCATTCATTAAAGTACAATCCTTCACAAACATTGTATTGTCAATTGGAGGACAGTTCAATTTAGCTAGCTGTTTCAATTAATATTTTTATATTATAAATCAATTCCTATGTTTTTACTAAGGTTTACAATTGTAGAGTTTTCCTTATTCAATACATCACTCGATATCGCAGTAATGGAGAATTTCTTCTATATCTTAAAATCAGAATTACTATACTTATAAGGGAAGAGTTTTAAATAGAGCACTTCAAGCAAGAGATTGGACAATATATACTCACAAACAAATAAAGGCAAAATTAAAAGGATTAAGTCCGGTATAATATCGAACTTAATCCTTACAATTTTGCTTAATTAATATGTGTCTAACTTATGAGCACACTTCACACTGAGTGACAGGAATATTACCATAAGTATGAAAAAATTAAAAAGATGTTCAAAAAGGAGAGCCTTTTTGAACATCTTTACTTTATTTCAATGGAATATTCAGTTCAATATTTTTTCCAATAGGATTGAAGTAATAGCTAATATATAATTTTGCTTTGCCATCATAATTTTCAAAGTTCTCCGTCTCAAATAGGTACTGCTCATCATCTGAGAACGTGCTACCTTTATATTTTAACGTCGTGCCATCTGCTTTTACAGCATCATTTAGAAACGAATGTGCCCATCTATCATCCCATTTCTTTGCAGCAACCGATACACTTTGCTGCGCTACAGAAATGTCCCAATCCAAATATTCAGGCTTCGTGAGTACTTCTTTTGTGCCAAAATCAACTTCGATATAATCCTCGCCCTTTGGAACGGCATGAACAGCTCCAATTAATATTTTGAGTGAATCTGAATCATGGAAATAATTACTTTGTAAATTAAGTGTGAATTTGCCGTCGCGAATATCACCACCTAATGACAAGCCATATTTAATGCCTTCTCTTCGCTCCCCATTTTCCGTCTCGACCGCAATATCATCAAGCGCTAAAATTTGCATCGTATTCGCTTCATCTAATTCAATATCGATTGCCGTTCTTAGTGGAGAACGGCGAATTTGTGTAATCGTAAATTTCTGACCACCGACGTCTACAATACGATTCGCAGTAATAATTTTTTCCTTTGCGATTTCGTTTTGTAGTGAAAACGGTATCGTAATTTCAATGTTCCCCTTATCTTTTTCATAAAAACGAAAAACCACTTTAAAATCCTTTGAAGTATAAGCGTAAGGCTCTGAAAAACTATAGTCAACTGAAGAAGAGATGCGCGTTTGATGTGATTGATGACTTGTAAATGAACCTCCGCCTTTAATTTCTTCGTCTCCTTGGAACAATTGAACTTCCTCCAAGTGTAATTCCGACATATCAAATGTTGCATCGGCGTCATAGTAAAGTACTAATCCCGAATTATCTGCAATCACGTCTTGCAATGTAAGTGATAGACCATTTTTAGACTGCGTCGTATTGATTTCTTCATAGTATCCATTGTCCACAATATCTTTTATCCCTTTATCTCTTACAACCGCTAATACAATTGGTTGAAAGCCAGGAATTTTTGCAACATAGCTAGCAATCGTAGGAGAAACACGAATTGAAAATAAAAAGCTTAAGCAAAACAAAAAGGCTATTGCAACCGGAACAATGCGCTTCTTTGCTCTTTTTTCTCGTTGAACTTTATGAAACATATCCATCCTAACTTGTTGAAGTTTCTCCTTTGGAACGTCAATCGGTAGTTTACTCATAGCCAGTCCTCCTTTTCTCCAGCGAAGTTTCTAAGCTTCTTTAGTATGTGATGAAGCTTAGACTTTACAGTACCCTCCGGAATTTGATTTAGCTCGGCAATTTCTTTGTTTTTTAGTTGCTGAAAATATTTCATATAGACGAGTTGCTGCTCCGATAAGGATAAATGTTCCAATAACTGCTCCATATTAGAGTAGATGACCCATTCAACTTGGTGATGTTCTTGTATTGAAATAGTTGGTTGACGTTTTCGCAAATGGTCTTTACAACAATTGATTAAGACGCGCACGAGCCATGTTCTGGCATATTCGTGCTGTTTAACGGTATGCATTTTTTTCAGTGCCTTGTAAACTAGGTCCTGCATCACGTCTAAAGCGTCTTGCTCATTTTTCAGATATGTAAAAGCCATGCGATATAAAATATCTTCATCCATTTCAATAAGTGAAAGTATCGCTTGATGATCCCCACGAATAGCACGCTGCACGATTTCAAATTCCATCCTTTTCGCCTCCTTCCCCCATTAGACGGAGCGATGCTTCATTTCGTTCAAAAATTTTAAAATTATTCAGGAAACCTTCTATGGATTTGCCTTTACTCTTTGCGCCAAAGATGTTCCTTTGAAGATATAAGTTTTTAATTCCTTCTTCAACGAATCTACGCCGTTAGCTGAAGAGCAACTATCTTGACGAAAACAGCCTTTGTTATGTAAAAATAATAGGTGGCAAAAGAAGTATTTTCACTTCTTTTGCCACCTATATTTATTTTATAGATATTTCACAAACCAATCCCTAATATACTCTAGTCTATCGATTCTTAACGTTGGTTTTCCACTTCTAGAAAGTTCGTGATTGGATTCAGGGAAGCGAACAAATTTAGTTTCTTTTTTACGATGTTTTAAGGCGATAAATAATTGTTCGGCTTGTTCAATCGGACAGCGATAGTCTTTTTCGCTGTGTAAAATTAACAGTGGCGTCTCCACATTGTCTACATATTTAAGTGGCGAATGATTCCATAGCTTCTCTATATCGTCAAGCCCTGCTTGGATTTGCCAGTCATTGAAGTAATAGCCGATATCACTTACGCCGTAAAAGCTAATCCAGTTAGAAATGCAACGTTGCGTAACAGCAGCTTTAAAGCGATTTGTATGACCGACAATCCAGTTTGTCATGAAGCCCCCATAGCTCCCACCTGTCACCCCGAGACGGTTTTTGTCAATGAAATCATAATGCTCCAATGCATAATCAACAGTGGCCATTAGATCATTATAATCATTGCCGCCATAATCACCACGAACTGCATCAACAAATTTTTGACCGTAGCCATGGCTTCCGCGAGGATTCGTAAAGAGTACCGCATAACCTTGTGCAGCAAGGATTTGGAATTCGTTAAAATATGAGTTGGCATACATAGCATGCGGTCCACCATGGATTTCAAGAATAAGTGGATACTTTTTCCCTTCTTCATAGCCAATAGGCTTCATCATCCAGCCGCTTACTTTCCAGCCATCTGCCCCTTCATATTCAATTGCTTCTGGAACAGATAATTCTCTCGACTTTAAAAATTCTTCATTAACTTTCGTAAGCTGTTCCTTTTCACCAGTATTTAAATTCACGTAAAATAGATCGCCAGGATTTGTAGTCGTGCTAATTGCGACTATTGCCTTATCATTTTTATGATCAAGTGAAAAACCATAGACATACTGATCATCATTAATCGCTGGATATAATTCTCCAGATAGATTGCCAAAATAAATAGCTGTATTTCCATGATCTGTCACTTGGAAGTAAAAGCTTTTATTATCCTCCAACCATTGCACACGCGGAGCAACGACACCTTGCAGGAAATCACCGACAACAAAATCACCGACAGGCGCGTCAAATTCACTCGTTACACATGTTGTATTGTTATTTTCTAAATCATAAATCCATAACTTTGCTTGTGTTGCATTTTCAAATTCTCGTTCACTGCCAACATAAGCTACGTAGCGGCTATTCGGAGACCATGAAGTAAGATAGAACATCCCCGTTCCTTCCGTTAGCTTGCGACCATGTTTCGTCTCTAAATCCAATAAGTAAATATCACTTATGAATGAAAAATCTAGATCCTCTGTTAAATCTGCCGTGTAAGAAAGATATTTTCCGTTTGGAGACCATGTACCAAGTTGTAAATTATGTTTTCCTTCCGTAACTAGCTCTAATTCTCCAGATTCAAGATTGACGATTGCAATTTGAGAAAATTGCTCCATATCAATAAAACCAGCTGCATCTGATTTATATTTCATCTTTTCTATTTCAAGTGGTTTTAGTTCTTTATCATCTTTCTTATCATTATCAGCTTTATCATAAATGCTTTCATTTTTTCCTAGCTTTACTGAGAATGCGATATTCTTACCACATGGAGACCATACAGGTGAGGTCGCACCGTTTTTACAATTAGTAACTTGTTTCGCTTCCCCGCCTGCTTTTGAAAGCACAAAAATCTGTGGCTTGCCATGTCTCGTTGATACAAATGCGATTTTACTGCCATCAGGAGACCATACAGGTGAATTCGTTTTATCTTCTCCAAATGTCCATTGTTGAGGCTTTTTTTCATGCAAGTTTATGTAAAATAAATTAGACACGTAGTCCTTTTTCTTCTCATCAATATGCGTCTCCACATACACAACTTCTGTTCCGTCAGGTGATACTTGTGGATCTGCCACTGATTTTAATTGATATAGATCTTCTGGTTGAATCCCTTGTTTCAACGTCATAATTTCCCTATCCCCTTTGTGTAAAAATTTCATTACCTAGTACAATATTTCGACGCCCTAAGTATTATTCCTTCTTTTAAGGAGAAATTGTTTTTTTATCTCAGCGAGGATTTTACAGTGGTGAGATTCTAACGGGTGACTTACTGCATCTCAAAAAAACGTAGCTGCTTCGCAATAATGACGAAGAGCTACGGATATCATTTATTTCAAGATTGATTCTGGGATAAGTGGTTGTGCACCCATTTGAGTAACGACATAAGCGGCAACTTTCGTGGCAAAAACGATCGAACTTCGAAGCGACTCCCCCCTACATAGTGCTACTGTCAAAGCTCCATTAAATGCATCTCCCGCACCAGTTGTATCGATCGTGTCAACACGCAACGCTTGAACCCAGCCACTTTCTTCATGGTTCATATAAAAAGAGCCTTTAGATCCTAGTGTAACGACTACCGTTCCGACCCCTTTATCTAGCAATAACCTACATGCGGAGCGAATATTTTCTTCTGTTGTCACTTCAATCCCCGTCAACTGCGCAAGTTCTGTTTCATTCGGAGTTATAAAAGTAATATTCTTCAATAATGAATCTGGTAATTTTAGAGATGGTGCTGGATTAAGGATGACGATTTTTCCATGTTGAGACGCGATTTCCACTGCCTTTTCAACTGCAACAAGCGGTATTTCAAGTTGAAGAAGAAGTGCTTTGCTTGAAGAAATGAGTAACTAAAAAGTTTGCACCAGAAAACAAAACAATCGCATTATCACCGGCATCTGTCACTTGGATTATCGCTTGCCCAGTAGCTCCTTCCTTTCGAATGGAATCAACATAAACGCCTTTATTTTTTAAATTGTTTATTGCGTGTTCCCCGAAATTATCTTTGCCTACTTTACCAATAAAATGAATATTTGCTCCTAGCTGGCTTGCTGCTACAGCTTGATTAGCACCTTTTCCACCGAAATAAACACTATGGGACGCACTGTGAAGCGTTTCACCATTATTCACAATATAAGGAACACGAAAGACAAGATCGATATTAATGCTCCCAACTAATGAAATATGCATGCCAGTTATCATCCTTTCATAAAATCTCTTTTCTTTAATACGGATAATAATTGGCCTTTTGTCAAAATACCTTTCTCCAAGCCCAATAAGTTGGCCATTTTAGCAACTGCAGGCGCCTTCAGCATACTTTCTTCTAATATCACAGGATTATAAAAAATATGTTCTGAAACATCATCTGCAATAATTTTACGATTTGCCATTACAACAATTCGAGAGAAATAATCCGTGACAAATTCCATATCGTGCGTAATCGCAATAACAGTCTTTCCTTTTCCCTCCAATTCGTTTAAAAGCTTACTTAATAATTCTAATCCAATTCGATCCTGTCCAGCTGTCGGCTCATCTAAAATAATCACATCGGAATCCATTGCCAAAACGGAAGCAATAGTTACGAATTTACGTACGGAATACGGGAGGTTATAAGGGTTTTCGTGAGAAACATTACTAATTCCGCATAATTCCATCGCCCAATCTGTTAGCATTGATACACGTTCTGAATCAAAGCCCATATTTTTAGGTCCAAACTGTACTTCTAATTCCACATTATTATGGAAAATTTGATCGTCCGGATTTTGAAATACATAGCCAACCTTTCGAGATACTTGAGCTGTCGTATAATCTTTTGTATGCCAATCTCCAACATATACCTCACCTTCAGTTGGCTTTAAAAGACCGTTCATCAATTTTACTGCGGTGGTTTTGCCAGCACCATTTTGTCCAATAATAGCTAAGCGTTGGCCAGCAGGAACAGTAAGTGTCAAATTTTCTAATGCTTTTGTTCCATCGGGATAAGCGAAACTAACGTTTTTCAATTGAAGTTCAGTCATAAGCACGCTCCCCTACGCTTGCCCAACTTATGCTTTCAGGCAATTCCTCATCGCGAATTGGGACATATTTTAATGTAACACCGTTTTTTTGTAAATTTAGAGCAACCTCGGTTACATGAGGATATTGAATGTTATATTCTCCATAGTGTGGGTCCGCAAAAACTTTTCGCGTCGGACCTTGTAAAACAATTTCTCCATTGTTGAGGACTATTAGATTGTCTGCATATTCAGCAATTAAATCCATTTTATGTTCGACTAGGATAATTGTTTTTCCCTGTTCTTTCATAAGACGAATGATTTCAAATACTTGCTCCGTTCCAATTGGGTCTAGCTGAGATGTTGGCTCGTCAATGACGAGAATATCGGGATTCATGACGATGATTGAAGCAAGTGCAACACGTTGACGTTGACCACCTGAAAGCCCCATCGGATGTTTTTCTCGTAAATGCTCGATTTTGATAAGCTTTAAGATTTCATTTACTCTGTCTATAATTTCATTTTCTTCTACACCTAAATTTTCGAGCCCATATGCTACTTCGTCAAAGACAGTATCTTTTACTCCAGATACTTGGATGAAAGGATTTTGAAAGACATATCCAATTTTTTCTCCTAATTGACCTAATTGGTAATCTACTATTTTTTTCTCATCGACAATAACGTCCCCTTCAAGGTCTCCTTTATAAAAGTGTGGAATGAATCCTCGTATGATATTACAAAGAGTCGTTTTACCGGAACCGTTATTGCCAATAATGGCTGTAAATTTACCCTTTTCAATTGTAAAAGACGCATTTTTTATATTCCAATCATCACTGACTGGATATCGATAGGAGACACTTTTCATTTCAATGATAGAATTCATGTGAGTATCCTCCATATCACCAATCCTATTAAAATAATAATATAGACAAATGGTAGAATTCGATCAGCTGTAGTTTTTGTCAGCTTATGCAAACTTGTTTTCTTTGTTGGCGCAGAAAACGCTCTCGATTCTAATGTAATTGCTCGTTCTTCAGTACTTGATATTGAGGATAAAATAAGAGGAGTTAAGGTTGGGATAAATGCTTTCGCTCTAGTCAACATAGACCCTTCCGTTTCAACTCCACGTGTTTTTTGGGCATCCATAATAGTGTTTGCATGGCGTCTCATTTCAGGAATAATTTGTAATGTTGATAAAACAACATAAGCTCCCATTGGAGGGAGGCCAGCGTCTTCTAACGATTTTACAAAGTCACGAACCTCTGTCAAACGGAAAAATAATATGAAGGCCGAACCCATCGCAAGAATACGAGAAGTAAGTGTTAATCCGTAATTCAAGCCTTCCTCAGTCCACTTAAATATTCCCCATTGTCCCATCACATGATCACCTGGATAGAAAAAGAGCTGCATGAAGAAAACGATGATTAGTAAAAATAACAAAGCTTTCATGACAGTTCCAAAAAACTCTTTCGCAATGCCTGCAGCGGTAGCTATAAGAAGTAAAATCGGAAAAACTAGAAATGAGAATATAAACCCAGGAATAATAAGAACGGCAGCTGAAACAAGTAATGCAAAGAAGAATTTAGTCATTGGATGTAGCTGCTGAATGAAGCTTTTCTGCACGATGAACCCTCCTCAGAAAAAGTAGACCTTTCCGCTCAGGCAGAACGGAAAGAAGTAATAATACACTATCGTCCTTCACGTTTCATATATAGAGTCCCGTAATTCATTTTTGATAAATAGCGATCAGACATTTTTCTTACAATAAAGTAAACGATTAGAGCTGATACTACTTTGTCCGCAATTTCAAAGATAAAGGATGAGGCGAATACGGCACTCCAAATTTTTTGTCCTGAAGCAAGGAATGTAGCTGTAAGAATAGATCCTGTACCTCCAGTAGCTCCTCCAAAAACTAACACCGTAATTGGAGCAGATACAATAACAGCAATGAATGTAATCACAATACCGGAAATAATCGTTTTAGGAATATTTTTAAACATTCCTCCTTTAGACAAATATCCTACACCTAACCCAATCGCCACCGATGTAATGGCATATGGAAAATACGTAGGATTGAAAATACCATTTATAAGGTTTGTAATTAATCCAGCAAGTAAAGCAACCCAAGGACCAGCAACGACCCCGATTAAAATGGTTCCAATCGTATCAAGAAAAATAGGTAGCCTTAAAACGTTAGCAATTTGAAAACCGACAATGTTCACTGCTACACCAATTGGAATAAGAAGCATAGACATCATATTAAAGTCATCTTTAAAACTACGTTTCATCTTGGTTTCCCACCTTTTTTAACCGATTTGACGGCCCATTTTTGCAACCGCTTCCATAAATTGATTGACAAAAGCTTCACGATTGACCGAGTGCAATACTTTTACATTATGAGGTTTTCCTGAACGGTGCATATAATCTACAACGGTCGCACCAGCAGTATAACGCCCTTCTGTCTCAACCGTTACAAAGCAATCTTCCCCTTCAAAAAGTTCCGGAGTGACAACATATGACACAGCACAAAGATCATGTAAACGAAACTCATTCTCGAAATCAGTTTCTTGAAAATCATTATTTTTTGCATTTTGTATATAAAAGCGAAGCATTGCACCAATTTTTTGTGATAAATCTGTCCCCATACTTTCAATTTGATTCAACTCTTCCATATTCAAATACGCTTTATGAGTAACATCAAGTCCGCTCATGATAATAGGAATTCCTGAACGAAAAACGATATCGGCTGCATGCGGATCAACATATACATTAAATTCTGCAAAAGGACTCATATTGCCGGCTACAGCTGCACCACCCATATATGAAATATAGCTGATTTTTTCTTTTACTTCTGGATGAGCTAGCAGCAATGCCCCGATATTTGTAAGTGGGCCAGTTGCGATTAAAACGATCGATTCCTCACTTTCAGTTAAAACATCTTTTAAAGCATTAATGGCTGTTCTATCACTTTCTAGTAAATCAGGCTCCGGTAAAATGACTTCTCCTAACCCACTTTCTCCGTGAACATCATCCGCAACCTCAAGTTTATGGTAGAAAGGTTCATTCAATCCTCTCGCGATTTCAATATTTTGTTTCATGTAGCTTGTGAAAGCTCTAGCATTATAGATCGTTTTATCTTGCGTTTGATTTCCTAGTTCCGTTGTAATTAACTTTATATCCAGTTCATCTCGGGAAAAGGCTAATAATAACGCCATTACATCGTCAATTCCCGGGTCACAATCAATAATTACTGGTATTTTCCCCATCAAATTCACTCCTCTAGTTAATCTATATTTCTTGCTGTTTTATTATGATAAGCTTAGATTTGGTGATGTACTACTTTCTCGTACTACCAGAGTCGGATTAAACATAACAGATGTCGTTTCGTTATTTTCAAGTTTTTGTATTAAAAGCTTAACAGCCTCCCGCCCCATTAAATAAGTATCCTGACGAATTGTAGTAAGCTTAGGTATTAATGCGGATACTAACGGAATGTCGTCAAAGCCTACGATCGATAAATCCGTTGGTATATGAATACCAAGCTCATGAGCCATACGATAAACACCGAATGCCATTACATCATTAAAGGCAAATATAGCCGTCACTTCTTTTTTCATAAGGAGGTCTTTGGACTTTTGGTACGCCATTTCCATCTGAAAGTTTCCTTCAATTATATGTGATGGCAAAAGTTCAACACCTGATTCTGACAGTGCTCTTTTGAAACCTTCTAAACGTTTAATAGACAAAGAAATAGACCTTGGTCCAATCATACATGCTATCTTTCTATGTCCTAGTTCTATTAAATGTTTTCCTGCTAAATATCCACCTTTATCATTATCTAAAAAGACACTGGAATGTTTTTTTTCATTTTTTCCCCTATCAACGAGCACAAAAGGAATTTTCGTTCGCGATAATTGCTCTTCATCTGATGGCTCCAAATAATCTTTTGCCGAAAAAATAATACCATCTACTTGTTGTTCTTCTAATAGTCGCAAATATCGCTTTTCTTTCTCAGATTGATCATCAGAATTACAGATGATTAAGCTATATTCTCTTTCATTCGCTTCATCTTCCACCCCCCGACATAATTCAGGAAAATATGGATTAGAAATATTCGGAATAATTAACCCGAATATCTTCGATCGCTTCGTAACTAGACCACGAGCAAATTGGTTAGGCTGGAAATCGACCTCCTCCATTACTTTTAGTACCTTTTCACGTGTCTTTAGGGACATTCCCTCCTCTTTTTCATTCAACACTCGCGAAACAGTGGTAATGGAAACACCCGCTTTTTTCGCAATATCTTTAATCGTCCATCTTTTCATAATCTTCACCTACTATTACTATAAGATCACTCTTTAAGAAAACGTTTTACGAAAACGTTTTCTCTCCACTACCATATCAAAACATAGTTAAATTGTCATTACTTTTCTGAAAAATCAGAAAATAAAAGATACAGCATTCTCTGCCCAATCCGTGTATGATTACATTTTTTCAAAGGTGATCAGATGAAAAAGAGGAAATCTTATAAAGTATTGCTTAAAGAATATGCGATGATCCAGAATAATAATGAAACATAAACTATGAAACGATATGCAAATTCCTCCCCTAAATGTTCATCTATTGCATAGACGTGAGAAACGCTGGATCTATACAATAAAGAACCTTCTAAAACTCTCGAAAGAACTAGTTGAACTTTTGGGTCAGTAGTAAATCAAATCCACCTTCAATAAAGAAGGCACTCTTATTAACCTCAACTTTTTTGGAGCAATGCTATATTACATAGGTTATAATTAAATAGAAAAATCTGATTAAAATTGATTTTATTAGGAGATAGATATATGGATTTAAAAGCATTAGAGCTATCTTTTGTGTTTGGCATTATTTATTTCTTTTTCGTAATCTCATTCTTTTTTAGAAAAAGAGGAAAAATAATTTTGTATAGTTTTGTAGCTATTATCCTTTTAAGCTATGCAGTATTACTAATTGTTCGTCCATATATACAGGATGCAAAATATAATAAATATACTCAAATGGTTGAAGTACATTTAGAAGAAAAATACCCAAATGCATCTTGGAAAATTAGTGTAGACAAAGATTCATTGTCAACAACATCAAATAGATACGAAATACAAGTGAAATTTGATGATGAACCAACAGTGCTTTATGGATATAGAGTAGAAAATGATAAAGTCATTCAAGATTACGTATCTTTCGAAAATAATGCATATCGGGACGGAAAGTACTTAGAAAATTAGGTTATAGATACTTTACTAAATTCAAATTAGAAAACCATGCAATTGAAATGCCTACAATTTATTTCTGTAGGCATTTTATTGAGGTATAACGAGATGATTATGAATCTCGGATTAAGTTATACTTTTTAATATCTCCCAATAATTAGCAGATTTTGTTCTACGATAAAATTTATAAAAAGGTTCATTCGGACGAGCGTGTTCCTTATAGAGCTCAATGATTTGCGTTAAAAAGCCTTCAATATGCTCCACTCCTACCCTTTTTGCAAACAGCGTTCCGGCTTGTGCATTCGCCCCCATTGGTACTGCTCCTAAATAGATGTCAAAGCTATCCTTTTGATAGACAAGTCCAATATCATCATAGACCGCATTATAACAGGCTGAGGCACAGCCATTGACATTTAAACGTAATCTTGTAGGGACCGTTATTCCTGCTAATGCATGATATAGCTGTTCAGTAATCGGTGCTGCCTCCATCTTATCACCATCACAAAAATCACAGGCCTTCATCGCTACAATTGGCCCTTGCTTTGCCACATACAGACCAGCATTTTCTAGCTCCTCAATCGTATTTGCTACATCTACTGTTGGAATAGATAATAATATGCTGTAAGAGGCAGAGTATTTGATCGCACCGGTCTCCCCTACAACCTTCGCTATTGTTTGAAATTGTGCAGGCGTATAATGTTTATTAATAATACCAGGACTTACGGCAAGACGAGTAAAATCCCCTTTATTGTTTAGCTTTTCAAAGGTTTTGTCCGGTATACTCGTACGGAATGCATTCATAAATGATTCTCCTTATGAAAAAAGAGCTAGCAAAACGCTAGCCCAGATTTATTTAGTAACTTAAAAGTTATCAGGATAGAAACCTTTTGCCAAAACTTGAATGGCTTCTGCAGCACGAACTCCTTCTGACGCAGCAGAAAGCGGTAAGATCACAAAGCGTTCATTTTTTACTGCTTCCGTTTCTTTTAAGGCTGGATCATTTTTTAAGAAATTTATTTTTTCTTCCGCCGTTGTTTCTCCGTAATCAACGACAACAACAACTTCTGGATTTCGTTCTACTACATTCTCTTTTGATACCGTAGTCCATCCTGATTCTACATCACCAAAAATATTTTTACCGCCAGCCATAGTGACAAGCTCATTCATAAAATTCTGTCCAGCAGTAAAGACATCTTTATCACCACTATCAAACACTAAAACCCGCAGTTCTTTCCCATCTTGAGGTAATTTTTCACGTACTGCATCTACATCCTTTGTCATTTTCTCAATTAAAGCTTCTCCACGATCCTCAATGCGGAAAATTTTCGCGATATTTCGAATATCTGTGAAAATATCGTCTAAAGTTGGTTTCGTCATATTTGAGGCAGTATGTAAATAAGTGTGAATCCCTAAGGCCTCAAGCTCTTCAGGTGTACCAACACCTTTCTCTCCAAAGGCACTTTTCCAACCACCATATAAAAAGTCTGCCTCAGCATTAATAACCTGCTCCTTTGAAGGATACTGTTCAGCTAACACAGGCACTTTATTGTAGGCAGCTTGCAAGGGCTCATAAATTTTGTCATCTAAGTATGCCGTCCCTACCATTGAATCTTCTAAACCTAAAGCCAGCATAATTTCTGTCACGTGTTGATTTAAGCTAATCACTTTTTTTGGTGCTTCCTTATATACTTGTGTCGTTCCATTATTTTCAATTGTTACTTCTGTCGTTTCAGCTTGTGAAGGCTCTACCTTCTCCCCATTTGCTGCAGATTCTGGTTTGTCCTTTGCGTTACACGCACCTAGTACAGCGATCAATGCTAGTGCAAAGACAAGCCATACGTGTTTCCATTTCTTCATGTCCTCTTCTCCTTTGATGTTAAATATATAGAAAGAAATCATTAGACTTCTTTGCTACCGAGTTAAGTTTCTAGAAAAGGGCATAAAAAAATCCCCTTGTTTCCAAGAGGTTAGCATAGCGAAAGAAAGGTTCTTCAACCTGTTCACTATCTCCATCCTCGTGGTTTAGTAAAATATATATATTGGCAGGTATCCTGGCTTAGGTTCATCATCTATACGCCTTCCCATAGCGTTGGCTACAGTGGCATCTCGTATAGACTCCCCATTTACAGTTGCGGGACAGCATCGGATTTGCACCGATTTCCCTTTTAAGCAAATGACAAAATCATTTGCACCAATATGTCGTTTTTATTTTGTTGTAAATAATCAGATTCACAATCTCACAAATAAATCATAATAATAAATATATTAAATATTTTAACACTATTGCGACATAAACACTACACGAAATATTTTTTTACCCAATTCTGTTACAATGTTGATATGAATTAATAGAAACGAGGATTTTTTATGAATGTAACAATTGGAGTACTTGCTCACGTTGATGCAGGAAAAACAACATTTTCTGAGCAGTTACTATTTCATACAAACAGTATTCAAGCCCGTGGGCGAGTAGATCACCAGGACACATTTCTAGACAATCATGAGTTAGAGCGTCAAAGAGGCATTACGATTTTTGCGGAGCAAGGTCGCATGACGATTGGAAATGATACATATACGTTAATCGATACACCTGGACACGTCGATTTCTCGCCAGAGATGGAGCGTGCCATTCGAGTTATGGATTATGCCATTATTATTGTTAGTGCGGTTGAAGGACTACAAGGTCATACTGAAACAGTGTGGCAACTTTTACGCCAATATCACGTCCCAACCTTCTTCTTTATCAACAAAATTGACCGTGAAGGAGCGGATGTTGAAGCCGTTATGGCACAGCTTCAAAAGGATTGCTCTGAGGATGTACTATTCGTAGATGAACCGCTCCGTTCTGACCATGTTTCCAATCACATGATGGAGTGGCTTGCAGAACGTGATGAGCAGCTTCTCGATGCTTTTCTTAATGAGACATTGGATAGCTCTAGCTGCCTTACTCAAATACAAACGATGGTTAAACAGGAAAAGGTCTTTCTATGTTTTTCTGGCTCTGCCTTGAAAGATATTGGGATAAAGGAATTCCTAGCACAGCTTCCCCTACTTACAGAGATACATTTTCATAACAATGCACCGTTTCAAGGTGAGGTGTTTAAAATTCGTCATGATGGACATCAACGCTTAACTTTTTTAAAGGCATTGCAGGGAACGTTACATGTGCGTGATGAATTTTCCTTTGGAGATGTAACAGAAAAAGTGACTGAGATTCGACTATACAATGGCAGCCGTTATGTAACAGTTCAAGAAGTCGAGGCTGGGGAGATTTTCGCAGTTAAAGGGATTAGTCAAGCAAACATCGGAGATATCATTGGTAATTCAGGTAACCCGCAGCCCTATGAATTAGTACCGACATTACAGGCGAAAGTACAATATGAAGGCGATCAACATATAAAGGAAGTATTAAAAATTTTCCGCATACTCGAAGCGGAAGAACCATCATTACGTGTGCTGTGGCATGAAAAATTTCAAGAAATTCATGTACATATTATGGGTGTCATCCAACTCGAGGTGCTTATCGATGTGCTTAATAAACGCTTCTCGCTAGACATTTTATTTAGCGAACCACAGATTTTATATATGGAAACGATCGCAACAACGGTGACGGGCTATGGTCATTTTGAGCCATTAAAGCATTATGCAGAAGTACATTTATTGATGGAGCCAAATACACGCGGTACTGGCAATACATTTGTCAATGCATGTCATGCGGATGATTTATCGGTTGGGCATCAACGACTCATTGAAAAACATTTATTCGAACGCGATCATCATGGGCTGTTAACAGGATTCCCTGTGACAGATGTTCGCTTCACTCTTTTAACGGGACGCGCACATATTAAACATACTGATGGTGGCGACTTCCGTGAGGCAACATTCCGAGCATTACGGCAAGGGCTGGAGCAAGCAGAAAATGTATTACTAGAGCCGTATTACCGCTTTAAGCTAAAAGCTCCTACTGATTTTATCGGCCGCATGATGACCGATATTCAACAAGCTGCTGGTACATTTGATGCGCCAATCTTAACTGAACATGATGCGATTTTAACCGGTCGAGCCCCTATCGCAACATTTATGAGCTACAGTACAACCTTTGCCGCCTACACTAATGGTAAGGGCGTACTTTCTCTACAATTTGATGGTTATGATGTGTGTCACAATACGGAAGACATTTTTGCACAAATTGGCTACGATAAAAACGCCGACCCCGAATATACATCATCTAGTATTTTTTGTGCAAAAGGCAAGGGCTACTCCGTTCCATGGCAAGAGGCAGAAGCAGCTATGCATTGTATTGACTGAATTCATAAAAACAGGACATGATTTTATATCATTGTCCTGTTTATTATGTTTCTTGGGGATTTACTATGCTATTGCGGGTATTTGCTCTGCTTCCGCGGGTATTTGCTCTGCTTCCGCGGGTATTCCACTCCAATTCGCGGGTATTCTTCTTCACCCCGCGCGTATTTAATTTATAAAGCTTGTACTGTTTTCTGTGCTTGTTTAAAAATGCGATATGAAGGTTCCACCACAACGTGGCTATGGGAATTAGAAAAATCAATTAAAACCTTGCCAGGTCGGCTTCTCAAAAGTTGCAAATTATCAATTAATTCAAGCAATAGTTCATGACCGTTACCACGTGGATGCCAGTTTAAATGATAATCATTAAGTTCCTTCACAGCTTCTAAAAATTGATGATACTCTCGCTCTACAAAATTAATCAGTTGTTTGTCTTTATGAGCTACCTGTGATAAATCCTCTAAATATATTTCATAAAAGCGCATTACTATCGAGCACAATAAATCATTGACCCGCGCAGCACTTAATATTGGATTAGGATCTTGGGAAAGTCGCTCTAAATTTGGTTTTGCACGCGTCGAATCAATGCGTGTAATTAAATGATAACGTTCACCATTCACCTCATACACAATTGGATTTGTCGGCATATACATCATAAAACTATTTGTTTTTGTTTTAAGCTGATCTGTCATATCCGCCTTTGCAAAAAGGTGCCCATTAATATTTTCATTTTGAATCCAAATAATATCTTTGTTATATAAAATTTGCTCAAATAATCGTTCATTACTAATAAGATTGCTAGCTATTAATTGATCAACAAGTGATTCTACAACCATTCTTGTTGTAACTTTCTTAGTAACTTCAGTGCGTGGCTGCTTACAAATTTTCATATTTAAAGATTGCGATTCCTGTGTTGTATATACATGAATATTCGTCATACTTCATCCTCTTTTCGTACATATTTTCAAAACGGAAGTCATCAGTAAAAAAAGGATTTCCTCGCGTTAAGAGGAAATCCTTCATTCTATCTTTTTCGTTCATCATATAATGTCAAACAATGCCCAAATATGAAAGAATTAGCTCGATAGCCAATACCTTCTTTTATTCTGGGCGTTTGACGTACAGTGACGAACAGAGCATTCTGTTTTGTCAACATGCCACCTCCTATTCCTCGTAGGGTTATGGTGTGTACTCATAATAGGCAGGTATCCTGACTCATGGTCATCGCTACTTTTCCCCTTCCCGTCGTTAAACAGTGGTATTTGAAAAGTCGCTCACATTTACAGTTGCGGGACAGTGTCGGATTTGCACCGACTTCCCTTTTAAGTAAATTGCACGCAATTTACACCTATTACTCCACGCTATTCAGTTGTCAAAGCAATCTAGTAAACTCTATATTCCTTATTGATTATTAAAATCAATTGTATAGGAGTGTATTTCCAAAGTCAAATAACACAATATATTCCAGTTACTTGTTCTTTTTCTTCATGTTATCTTCTTTCCCATAATTCGTTACAAAAAATTATTAATTAAAGTTTTCAAGATAATTTCCTTTTTCAAAAATTTCTTTTGAACTTATGGCAGTCCATTCCTCTGGTGTTAAATTTGGGTTCAAATCAAGATAGGATTTAACTAATTTATAGCCTACACCGTAACCATATAAACTAGGGAGGCCATTACCTCCCATAATAATTTCGTAAGACCGATTAAAGTCAGACTTTTCGAGATCTAATGCAATTTTCGACCAATCATCTTTGTTGTATGTTGTATAAATTGGATAATAATAAATGTCAGGATAAACTAGCTTATCAAACACAACTGCCTTTCCTTCAAATATTAGGTTATCCAAAATAGTTCTAGGTATATCTTTTCGTAAGTACTTCTCAGTCCAAACACTATGATGATATTCGTGAGCTATACCAGACCTTAAATCATTTTCGGTATAAGATTTATTGTATAGGACTATTATTTTTCCTGCCCCCACTGTAACCATACTTGCTTTTGTATTTGTGACAGGCAAAACACATACTGTTGTTTCATTTTCGGATGCAATCAGGTCAGAAGATTTTATAAGAGCTCCTTTTATAATTTTTTCTGTTTCTTCCCGGTCAATTTGTTCGCTTAATTTTTGATTTTCTGTTAGGCTATCAGGATCTACATTTAGAACAGGGTCAGCTATATGAAGATATTCACCATCCTCAAAACAAGCACTATATATTGGTTTAATTACCTCTTCATTATAAATCTCCAATTGTGAAAGTTCTGGATTACTTTTAACCTCATCTATATAGTTATTGTAAAGTTTATAGGCATTTACTATTTCAAACTTTTGCTTTGTTTGAGGGTGTTCGAATGATGTAACTATACTTTCAATATCTTGTTTTTCATTGGAATCAGAAAGTTTGTTTTTCGATTTTTCTGTTTGTGTACAGGAAGTAAGCGTTAGAATTGAAATTATTAGAACAAATGCCATAACTATTTTTAGATAATTTTTCAATAAAATCCACCTTCTGCAAAAAAAGAAAATTTTCACTTTTTTACCATCGATCAAATTCTAATACCCATTCCTTTATATAAGGCTATTCTCCGAGATTAACGGTGTTTACTTTGCCTACCAGAGGATCTTAATACAACTTCGGAGCTTTTCGTAGTTTAGTTGCTTGTTCAAATGAAAATGCGAGTTTTATTAGTACATCCTCACTAAATGCAGTTCCTGCGAAAGTTATGCCAAACGGTCTCCCATTTTCCATATACCCTGCTGGGACGGCAATAGACGGATAACCAGCTTTTGCACTAATTGTCGAACCTATATATGATGGAAAGATAATCGCATCTAATTCATATTTTTTTAACGTATAATCGATCCCTTGTTCTTGAGAAAAATACATATCTTCTAGTTTTGCATTTAAATAGTCAGAATCTCTTAATGTGTTCGGTAAATTCTCTCTCGATTCCAATTTATCCTGCCCATATTTCAACGACTTTCCTTTTGAATGTTTATTAAATTGAATTAACTCAGAGATAGAATGGACAGGCATGTGGGAAGGTAGATTGACAAGGAAATTATTTAAACTATGCTTTAATTCGTATTGCGGTACTCCCCATTTCCAGTCTCTATGAAAAGAAGGGATTTCGATACCTTCAATAATATCGGCTCCTTGCTCTCTTAAAACCTGAATTGCATTATTAAAAAGTGTTTCGTCATATTCCCCTGAGTCATAATAAGCTTTTGAGGCATTATTATAAACACCCATTCTAGCACCAATTAATCCTGTGGCATCTAAAAAATTGGTGTAATCCTTATATAACCTTTTTTCACTTTTATATGTGGCGACGTCTTCTTTATCTACTCCTGTTAATGCTCCCAATAAAATAGCTGCATCTGTTACTGTTCTAGCCATTGGTCCTGCTGTGTCTTGAGAGTAAGTAAACGGAATAATGCCCTGTCGACTAATGAGCCCAACTGTCGGTTTTATGCCAACTACTGAATTTTGAATAGCTGGACTTAAAATCGAGGCATCTGTCTCAGTTCCAATTGATAAAACAGAAAAATTCGATGCAACCGCTACCGCTGACCCTGAACTAGATCCTCCTACGAAAAGTTCTGGATCACCATAAGGATTAAGTGTTTGTCCACCTCGAGAACTATAGCCTGCCCACATCGTACTCGACATACCGTTTGCTAATTCAGTCATATTTGTTTTCCCTAAAATAACAGCCCCTGCTTCACGGAGCTTTTTTACTAGAAATGCATCCTGCTTAGCTAAATAATTTTCTAATGCTATTACGCCCGCACTAGTATGCATAAAATCTTTCGTTTCGATATTATCTTTTAAAACTACCGGAATTCCGTGTAGAGGCCCTCTAGTCCCTTTTGTTAGTCTTTCTTCATCTAAAGCTTCAGCAATAAATAGCGCTTCAGGATTAATTTCAAGCATAGAATTAATTCTCTGTCCATCTTGATCATACTTAGCAATTCTGTGTAAATAATACATAGTTAATTCTTTTGATGTTATATCACCATGTACCATAGCTGTCTGAATATCGATTACTGACAATTCTTCTTTAAGAAAACTATTAAAATTTATACCCATTCATATTCCCCACCCTTCTTTCAAAATTATACCAAAAAATCAACTTTTACTCAAAATGCCATTCCAATTTTTAGCAATGTTTCTTTAACATAAATTTCAAAATCCCCGCCGGCTCCTCCCCTTCCCGTTTGCACATTTTCCAATTCACTACTAAATCACACTCTACTGTGCTACACTCTCTATACAGAAAGAATTTTCAGTTAGTTTAGAAAAGAGCAGGTTTAAGAGGTGATTGAAATTGATTAATTTTGAACTAAGGACACTAATACTTTTTCTAATTGTGCTTGTTTTAGTAATTAGTACTTTTGGATTTGTCATTAGAAAGCTGCTAGGTGTCGAAAGAAAGAAATGGTTTTCTTATAATCACCTTAACGAAAGACATAAAAAACTAGATTGGACTGTACGAATAATTTTTTTAAGTCTATTATTAATTAGTTCGTATTATATGATTTACAACGATACAGTTGGAATTCCCTGGTATTTTGAAACATGGTTTATCTTAATTATCTTTTTAATAACATCTGAAATGTTACGAGCATTTATGGAATGGAGATATGCGGATAATAAAAGGGATTTTGTTGTTACTATCGCAGAAATGATGTTTATGATTAGCATAGTATTTTTGACGATAAAAACCGATTTTTTCGGCTTATTTAATATTTAATTCCGAAGCTATTAAGTAAAGGAATCGGCTCTACGCTATCACTCGTAACAACGGTTAATCAATGCAACTGATATAAAATAAAAAAGGCTATTTCGCAGAAAATTAATTCCTGTAAAATAGCCTTTTTTAATGAATACTATATTTCTATCAATTAGTGTCTACTAAATCTCTGTGTCAGCTTTTGTAAATTTTCAGCTTGTACACATAAGTCTTGTGATACTACCATGTTGACCGCTTGCATGGAAGCACTTTGCTCATCAACTGACTGCAGAACGACCTCTGTATTATTAGATAAGCTATCCATTCCAGTTGCGATTGTCGATACTAATTTTGTCACCTCATTCGCACTACTTGAAAGCTCTTCAGCTGTTGCGGAAATATCCTCTAGCTGGTTCGTCATTTTGCTAACATGCTGAGAGATCGTACCAAACGACTTTGTGGCCTCATCAATAACATAGACGCCTTGTTGAACGTTTTTCAAGTCCTCTTCGACAGAGGTAGCTACTTGTTTTGTATCACTTTCAATGCCCACTACTAGCTCGACAATTTGAATAGCCGAATGCTTAGATTGCTCTGCCAATTTTCGAACTTCCTCCGCTACTACTGCAAAGCCTTTACCATGCTCTCCGGCACGCGCTGCTTCAATCGCTGCATTTAATGCAAGCAAATTCGTCTGATCTGTAATAGCCGTAATCATGTCTGTCATCGATTTGATATCTGTCATTTTTCCAGATAATTGCTGCATTAATTCACTTGTTTTTTCAGTAGAAGTTGAAATAAATTCCATCTGATTTTTAGCCACATGTAAAATTTCCGCACCGTTGCCTGCAATGTCATTTGCTTCTTTTGCATGATCAAATACATCTTGCGTTGCCACGGTAATACGTTCAATGCCATCAGCAGTTTCTTGCATAGCGATAGCACTTTCATTTGCAGACTGTGCTGCTTTCTTAAGACCCTCAGTTGTATTCTCCATTTGTGAATCAACTTCGTTAACTGCATTTGTAATTTCATTTGTACTTGCTGATAGCTCCTCTATGCTCGCTGATAAATCTGTAGAACTACTCGCAATTTTTTGTGTCATCGTATGTAATTGTTCCTTCATCTCTAAAAACGCTTTAGCTAAGTCTGAGATCTCATCATTGGAATTAATTTCAATCGGAGCTGTACGCAAATTTCCATCAGCGATTGCTTGAGCGGATTCTGCTAATTGCTTAATAGGCTTAATGATTTTAAATTTTACATAGAAAATACAAGATAATGTCATAGTAATTCCCATTACTGTTAATAAAGTTGATAACCATTTTAATGAAGTTAAATTTGCTAGGTCGATAATTAAAATGACACCCATGAGAACATTTAAAGTAGAAAAGCAAATTATACTTTTTTTCCGTAAACTCATACTAAATTCCTCCAACTATAATATTACTCCAACGTAGTTATTATAGTTTAATTCTCCTGAAATTCATAGAAAAAAGCCCAACTTTTGTAAGAGAAATGAATTACAAAAGAGAAAGTGCTTTCGTAGTATCGAAAACCATTGTGTCAATGAAGATGTGATATAAAAGTATGACTCCTTAAATTTATTGACATAATAGTTTTTACAAAAACATAAAAGCACTTTGCCTTAGACAAAGTGCTTTCATAATAAATTATTTTAATTTCATAATACTTGATCCGGCAATACCTGGATGTGTCATCTCATATGGATCTAGAATTAAATCTAATTGCTCTTTCGTTAGTACACCTTCTTCGATGCAAAGTTCACGAATTGAACGACCAGATAAAATTGCTTCACGCGCAATTCGTGCAGCTACCTCATAGCCAATATGCGGGTTCACTGCTGTTAACACACCAACGCTTTTTTCCACATATTCTTTCATGCGGTCTTCGTTTGCTTCAATATCTTTCAAGCAATTTTGTGTAAATGCTCGGAACACGTTATTCATAATGCTAATAGATTGAATTAAGTTAAAGACAAGCACAGGCTCCATAACGTTTAATTCTAATTGTCCTGCTTCAGATGCTAAAGAAATCGTATGGTCATTACCAATTACTTGGAATGCCACTTGGTTAAGAACCTCTGGCATAACAGGATTTACTTTCCCTGGCATAATAGAAGATCCAGGTTGACGAGCTGGTAAAACGATTTCCCCTAATCCAGCACGTGGACCAGATGCCATTAAACGAAGGTCATTAGCGATTTTCGACATATTAATCATACAGATTTTTAATGAGCCTGATACTTCTGTATAAGCATCAGTATTTTGTGTTGCATCCACCAGGTGTGTAGCGCCTTTAAGCGGCAATCCTGAAATTTCAGCAAGATGAACATCAACTGATTGAATATAGTCAGGGAATGCATTTAATCCTGTACCAACAGCTGTTGCTCCCATATTTACATCATATAAATTTGGGCGAGTTTGACGAATACGCGCAATATCACGAGTGATAACACGGCAATATGCTTCAAATTCTTGCCCTAATCGAATCGGTACAGCGTCTTGTAAATGTGTACGTCCCATTTTAATAACATGCGCAAATTGCTCCGCTTTTTGGTGGAACACCGCTTGCATGTTTTCCATTGTAAGAAGTAGTTCATCTATCAAATTCAACACAGCAATATGAATTGCTGTTGGGAAAGCATCGTTTGTTGATTGTGACATATTAACATGGCTGTTTGGGCTAATTGTTTTGTAGTCCCCTTTTTCTTTGCCCAAAATCTCTAAGGCACGGTTAGCAATAACCTCGTTGGCATTCATATTAATAGATGTGCCAGCTCCACCTTGGATTGGGTCAACGAGAAATTCAGCATCCCACTCACCGTCAATAACTTCTTGTGCAGCCTCGACAATTGCATCTCCGATTTCTGTTGAAAGTAGGTGTACCTCCATATTACTCATAGCAGCTGCTTTTTTTACAATACCCATTGCTTTAATAAGAGCAGGGTGAATTGTATATCCTGTAATCGGGAAATTTTCAGTTGCACGAAGCGTCTGAATTCCATAATAAGCATTGCTTGGTAAGGCACGTTCACCTAAAAAGTCTTTTTCTATACGTTGTGTGGACATAATTGTCGTCTCCTTTTATGTAATCCTCACACTTGATAGTAGCTAATTAATGCAGTAATGTAAACAGTCATTTGTCTGTAAAATGAAAAATAATAATAACCGAGCGCAGTTTTTACGCTCGGTTGATCATTATTTATTAGAAGTCACTGTAAAACGGCTGTTAACATGCTTTGGATTTTCAATTTCATCAAACACTGTAACGGCATAATCTGCATAGCTCACATAACTTTCACCAGCAGCATTTATTAATAAATGATCTTCTCCAGTAGTATAGCTACCTGTACGTGGACCTTCTGGATCAAAGAAAGCAGATGGGCTTAAGAATGTCCAAGTAATAGTTGATTGTTGTAAGTCACGTAGATTTTCACCTTGGTTTTTAGCTGTCGCGTAAAACATTTCTGGAAAATCCGGTGTATCCATTACGCGTACAGTTTTCTCTGGGTCTACAAACAGACTACCCGCCCCACCGACAACAAATAATTTTGTATGAATACCAGTGAAAATCTCAATTAAATGACGGCCAGCTTTCACATGTAATTCCTCCTGACCAGCAGGAGCACCAAACGCATTTACGACTACGTCAAAGCCTTTCATATCTTCTTGAGATAATGCAAAAACATCCTTTTCAATTACTGGAATATTGGCTGTTACTTTGGAAGCTGAACGGACAATCGCAGTTACATCATGACCACGTTGCAGCGCCTCCTCTACAATCTTTTGTCCTGCTTTCCCTGTTGCCCCAATTACTGCAATTTTCATCATTATAATTCCTCCTATTTTTCAATTGTAACCATTTTAGTTACAGGTTAGATACAAAAGACCGACTTCGTTGATTTAACGAAGTTGATCTAGCACATCCTGTAAAGTTTGTGCTTGTAATTGTTCTTCCATTGCATGCCAAACAGATGTATAAACACCTTCCAACGACCGTTGGATTTTTCGACCAACTGTACATGCTGGATTTGGCTCATCATGAATCGCAAATAGCTGCTCTGGCCCATCAATCGCATGGTAAATAGCTAAAAGCGTTAAATCATTTGGCTCTACTAAAAGGTCATAGCCTGCAATACCTGATTGTGAGGTAAGCAAGCCCCCTTTTTTAAGCACACCGATCATTCGTCGCACAACAACTGGATTTGTATTCACACTTCCAGCGATGTACTCAGACGTCAGCTGACTTTTATCAGATGTTGTTGCAATAAGCGAAAGTATATGGATCGCTACCGAAAATCGACTGTTCACCATATGTATCACCACCCGTTGTAACTATTATAGTTACAGGTTTAAATAAAAGCAAACAAATTACTCTATTTGTACCTGCATTTATTTTTCTCATTTTACGGAGTATTTATACTTTCTTTACGTAAATGACTAATTCTTGTCGTATTTCTCCATCTTGCTCATAAAAGTCTAAGTTATGGAATTCATACTTAAAATGGCCAACCGGAAACGTCACACTTTCGCCCTGTGCCGCTGCTAATATACCTGCCACATCATGTGACACCATTTGTAAAAGCTCTGTACCTAAAACCGAATCTACAAATATCACGTTCATTATATAACACCTCCTCAGCTATTATAGCTTAGAAGGCGCTTACATTTATAGTCTTTCTTTATAACGTTTCAGGCGAATTTCCTCAATGACTTGCATCATATTATGTATTTGCTCCTGTGTTAATTTTGTAGAGATGTGTGGTAGCTCAGATCCCTCTTTTGGTTGAGGAGTATTCATAAGCAATTTCGTCCTTAAACGTTGCTCACGTTCTCTTCCGTCTATTTGAAAAATCAATGATACCCTCACATCATTCACCTCTAAATTTTTATTAGGACTTCCAGATTAAAACTTATATCGGAAAAATTTCATAAATTTAAACATCCTTCATATAATTGCTAGAGATTTCGCTCTAGATTAACCAATTTGGCTCTTTCTGTTGCTTTGGCATTTCTATCCACGACTTTGCTGGTTCTATCCATCATTTTGACCTTTCTATCCACGATTCTGGCGGTTTTATCCACCATTTTGACCTTTCTAACCACGACTTTGCTGGCTCTATCCATCATTTTAGCATTTCTATCCGTCGCTCTGCTAGTTCTTTCCATCACTCCGGCTCTTCTATCCGTCGCTCTAACTTTTATCCATCACCTTGCTGCTTCTATCCTTCGCTCTAACAAATCTACCCGACGATTCGCTATTAGTTCGCTTAAAAAAGCAGCAGCCAAGACGGCTGCTGCTTCTGTTTAAACGGCAATTGGTGCTTTAATTGTTGGGTGTGGATCATAGCCCTCAATAGAAAGATCTTCGAGCTCTATGTCGAAAATTGACGTTTTATTTGGATTAATTTTTAAGGTTGGTAGGTCCTTAAGCTCGCGCGAAAGCTGTTCTTTTACTTGTTCCACGTGATTTACATATATATGAGCATCCCCAATGCTATGAATAAATTCGCCAACTTCTAAACCACATTCATGTGCAATTAAATGTGTCAGTAATGCATATGATGCAATATTAAATGGACAGCCTAGTAATGTATCAAGGCTTCTTTGCATTAGCTGACAGCTCAATTTACCATTTGCGACATAAAATTGGAACATCACGTGACATGGAGGTAATGCAGCTTTACTGCCCTTTCCTCCAGCATTGATCACATCCTCTGGATTCCATGCATTGACAATAATGCGTCGTGAATCTGGATTGTGCTTGATTTGATCGATTACATCTTGCAATTGATCGATACTTTCCCCTGTTGATGTTGTCCAATTACGCCACTGCTTGCCGTAAACATTTCCAAGCTCGCCGTATTTACGTGCAAATTCATCATCTGTTAAAACACGCTCACAAAATGATGCTAACTCTTTTTTGTAGTTAGCATTGAAAGACTCGTCCACTAAACAACGACGACCAAAGTCTGTCATATCAGGACCTGTGTATTCATCAGACTCAGCCCATTTTTTAAAAGCCCATTCATCCCAAATATGGTTGTTGTTTTGCAGTAAATAACGAATATTTGTATCCCCTTTGATAAACCAAAGTAGCTCGCTTGCTACAAGCTTGAATGGTACACGTTTAGTCGTTAAAAGAGGAAAGCCTTTGCTTAAATCAAATCGCATTTGATAGCCAAATACACTATATGTACCTGTTCCTGTACGATCTTCCTTTTTAACGCCATTATCTAATATATGTTGTAGTAAATTTAAGTACGCGATTTCTGGATGTGCCATGTTAATAAACAGCTCCTTCAAGTATGCTGTTGACCATTATAACATCTAATAACTACATTTGGACGCCCAAAAATAAAAACAATATTTACATGTCAGAGCCAAAGGAATTGCTTTCCAGCTCTTTTGAGATTTCATTCTCAATCGTGACAAAAAACATTGGCAACAAAATAATATTAAATACAATAGGTCCAATAATAAGCACGAGATCAATCCCTGGGGAGAAATAGAGACCAAACGCAGTCAGTAACCCTGACATGACAAGAAAAACAATTTGCACACCGATAATCATTAATGGAATGATTTGGTACAGATAGTTAAGCTTTCGGAACTGATGCATGTTTTCTGGATCTTCAATAATTCTCTTTTTTAAACGCCTTGATAAAATTATACAGGCAATAAACTGTGCAATAATAAAGCTAAAATAAATAACACTTTGTAGTACCATTTGCCCTTTCATAACCGTGCCATTAAAATGTCCTACCCGCTGCTGAAGAAGCTCGTTGACCTCTCCCTCATAAACATATTCCTGTTCACTAAAATAAGTGGGCGGTGCCACAAAGCCAAGAGTTGCCCAATCCTTTGAGTTGGCTTTCCAGTCGATTAATTTGCTAGCCAAAATGCGTAATTGAATGGCATCATTTTCACCAAACATACCTACTAAAAAAGTATATGGTATCGCTACCTTCATTTGACCATCTTGTTTTTCATTAATTAAATCTTTAATGGAAAAAGTGTACGCAACATCAGTCTGGTGGGCTTCATAACGAGCATCCCCGATCTTCCAATGACTAGCTAAGGAAGATTCAATATTATTCTTCATTTCAACATACGGCGTATCTTTATGTAAATGCTTAGGAATCTTATAGACAAAATGATTGTCACCCCCAATAATGCAAATATCTACTTTCACCGCATCATTCTCAAAGTTCTTAGCGATTGTTGTCTTCGGGTACGACATTATGACGACTAGAAAAAAAAGGATTAGTGGCAATCCTTTCTTTTTCATGCAATGCTCCCCCTTTTCGTCACATATGCTAGATTTACACTATCATAGGCTACACCGAAAAAACTACTTCGTTATTCCGAAAAAGCAATAGTGGTTTTCCGAAACACCTTATTTCGGTATTCCAAAATTACCAAAAATTATGGATAATATATAGGTACTTAAGATTGAAATGGGGCAATATTATCATGCAAATAAATGTGAGAAAACTATGAGTAAATGGACATATAGTATTTTCATAACCTACCTACTCCTCGGTATTTATGTGCTTGTAGTGGCAATACGAATACCTTTAATTCATATTTTTGTAGACACAACTAGCGAACAGCCTATTATTGATGGATTCTATTATCCCGATTGGGCACAGCAAAATAATATTGAAAAAGGTGATCTTCTACTGACAATCGATGGCAAGCCTGCAGAAGATGTTCGTTCTATCCAACTCGATTCTATCGTTAGAAGTGCTAAGGAACTAACGTTTATGAAGCCTGATGGTGATGTTCATTCTGTTACAATTAAGCATAAAGATATTCCGGAAGAATTTTATTTGCAAATTATTTTTCCACTGTTTTATTTTGTCTTATCTTTTGGCGTCGCTATCTATTTATGGCGAAGAAATAAAGATAATCTGCTAACTAGTCTACTAACATTATTTTTATTAACTTGTTCATTGGCTTATATAAGTACAGGAGCCTCAGGTAGAGGAAATCTAATTGGATCATCAGTAATAACTATTGGTATCGTTTTATGCATAGTGCTTTTTATTCACTTTTTACAGTTTTATTTCCGCTATCTACGTATAGAATGGCGCTACATCAATACTAAGTGGCTTTATTTACTATTACTATTGATACCTTGCTGTGATTTCATTGAAATAGTTAATTCTGACTTCAGGACGATAGCATCATTAATTAACTTAGGAATGTTTGCTGTTCTAGTTTTCTATGCCATCTATATTTTACTAACGAGTTATTTACGAACTAAACTGGCAAAAATCCGTCTGATCACTATTGCGTTTATTACGCCTTTTCTGCCGTTTTTACTGTTTTTCGTCATACCTGAAATAGTAGGTCTGAACCCTATTTTACATGCTGAGGTAGCTGCATTATTTTTATTGTTTATTCCTTTTTCTTTTATCTTCATTCAATTGAATGAACGATTATTCGATATTGAATATCAATTATCTCGTTTGCGCTATTATTCAACACTTGCTTTTTTTAGTGCATTAATATTAACTACGGGCGTTACTATACTGTTTATAGACAAATTATCGATTATTAAAATTACGAGCGTCTATATACTTGTATTCTTCGTCATCATTGCTAGCTTCTATATAAAAGAGCAGCTTGATTTTAAGTATCGAAAGATTATTTTTTCATCTACTGGCAATTATGTACATAATTTATATGCTGCCGTTAATCGTATGGGTAAAGCAAAAAATCAGCAAGAATTACTGGATCAATTCAAGTATGAAATAACAGAAAAGCTTGGTACTACAGCTTTTACGATTACAACAATAACGGAAGATGTGCCATTCACTCGTGGTGAAGTCAACATAGGGAATGAAATGACTCACCTGCTATTACATGATACAGGTGAAGAAAAAATCATGTTAAACATTAGACATGTATTACAAAAAGAAGAGCTTCTTTGGTTAGAGTTACTTGCCCTCTATGTTTCAATGTTTATTGATAATTTAAAGCTTATTGAAGATTTAGTATGTGAAATAAGGCTTATGAAGGATAACAATGATACACAGCTTCCTTGGCTCGATAAATTATTATGGAATATCATTGAAAAGGAAAAAAGTATTTTAGCACAGGAATTACATGACACTATTTTGCAGGAGCAACTTCATTTAGCGAGAGAGTTAGATGTTCTTGCTAGCTCGCCTATTATAAAAAAAGAAAAGGTATTAGATATTCGAGAACAATTGCTAAATGCATCGAAGGATTTACGGGAGTATTGTGAGAATCTAAGCCCTCCATTACTAGACACATTTGGGCTACAAATCGCTTTAAAAAAGCTGATTCAAAAGGTGAAAATACGGGCCGACTTTTTGTTAAACGCCCAAATAGACCGTGTCCAATTTCAGGATGTAACCTTACATTTAGTCGTCTATCGCCTTGTGCAGGAACTTTTAAATAATGCAATTAAGCATGCTGAGGCAACCGAAGTTTCACTAACACTGCAAGCGATAAATCGTGGTTTTATCCTCCAATACGATGATAATGGTATTGGAGGCAATATTGAAGATTTAATGCAATCTTCAGCTTCTATGGGCATTAACGGTATTCGAGAACGTGTCCGTGCTTTTAATGGAGACATCACAATAGCCTCCAGTCATAATGAAGGAATGCATATATTTATTCAAATACAAGAGGACGTGGAATCATATGATTGATATTCTTATTGTAGATGACCATCCTGTCGTTTTAGATGGTACAAAAACTTTATTACAGGATTTAACAAATGTTCATATAGACACAGAGCAGGATAGTGCAGCTGTTCTAACGAGAATGGATGCTCAAGATTTTCAATTATTTTTGATCGATATTAATATGAAACCAATCAACGGCATCCAACTTTCAGAAATGATTAAGAAAAAGCAACCCGAAGCACTTATACTACTCTATACAGGCTATGAGCTTTCCGATTATTACGAACTACTGATCGAGAAAAAGGTCGATGGACTATTATCAAAGCTTGCCACGAAAGAGCAAGTGATTCAAACCATCCAAGCCGCACTAAGAGGCGAGATCCTACTAGCAGCTGATTTTTTAGATTTTGTCCATCAGCGGACCAATCTACCAAATGTGCAGCAAGATGTTTTACTAAGCGACAAGGAGCAAGAGATTTTACAACTTGTCGCGCAAGGCTGTACAAATAAAGCAATTGCTTCAGCTATTGGGGTCACACAGCGCACCGTTGAAAACTATTTAACCAAACTTTTTGTCAAACTAAACGTAGAATCACGTGCAGAAGCAGTAATTGTCGCTAAAGAGAAAGCATGGATCAACTAATTATATTTAAAATATGTAAATTTTTTCTTACTAAAATCGGAATATACTGGATAAATGTATAAAACTATTATATAATCAAAACAATAATTACATTACTTCATCTTAGCCGTTAAAATCACGTATTCAAAAGTAATACGAGCTTTTGAATACGTGATTTTTTTACACGCGATCGAAGGAATATGATTGTTTAATTTTTTTGGGAGGTTGTTCACATGACACAAGGTACAGTAAAATGGTTTAACGCAGAAAAAGGTTTTGGTTTTATCGCGGTAGAAGGTGGAAATGATGTATTTGTACATTTCTCTGCTATTCAAACAGATGGCTTTAAAACTTTAGATGAAGGCCAAAAAGTCGAGTTCGGCGTAGAAGAAGGTAACCGCGGACCACAAGCAACTAATGTTGTGAAGATTTAATTTTAGCTTTAGCATGAATAATGCAAAATTCAAGAGACATCCAAATTGCGGATGTCTCTTTTTTACGGTTATTTAATTTGTACAGCTTCAGACTTTGAATGATAGCATATCATATTCAAAGTCCCAATATAAAACGGATAAAACAAGAGCATTGCAAAAAGAACTAACCCTTGTACGGGCGCCGGCATATCTCCCTGATAAGTGATTGGATACACACTTACGAATATAAAAATAAATAACGCTGTATAGGGCAACCAAAAAATCGTTGTCCAATAAACCAATCGACGATGCGCTATCCATTTCAATTATGCCTCGGCATAATTGCGTCCGGAATCGGCTTTGTGCTTGCACAAAGCCGATTCCGTGACATCCGCCGGAGGCTTTAGGCCAACACGAAGTTGGTCACTCAGTCGTTGCCACAGGACGTGGCGCTCTTAGACTGAGTTCCTCTATTTCAGCGGATGTTTGGACACCCGCTGAAAAGTGGCTTAAAACCGCATTCATCTCACCAACTATAGAGGTGGGAGACTTCTGTAGCTGAAAGAAGTTAAATGTTAGCTTATATAGCACAATAGTTGCTACAACAAAACCAACTCCATGCACAAGTAATGCTATAATATCGAAATATTGACCTTCCCACCCCGTGAGTCTCACGATGCGATAATAATTTACTTGCATTTCAAGAGAAATAAAGAACATTAACCCATATAACATACTCACTACATTCAGCTTAAGAAAATAATTCATTCACAACAACCTTATGCGTAAGAATGTAAACCTGCAATGACAAGATTCACAAATACTTGATTAAACACGATAATGCCAAAGCCAATAATCGCTAACCAAGCTGTCTTTTCCCCTTCCCAACCTTTAGAAAGACGGAAATGAAGGAACGCGGCATAAAATAAAAATGTGATAAGTGCCCACACTTCCTTAGGATCCCAGCCCCAATACCTGCTCCAAGCAATCTGTGCCCAAATCATGGCAAACAACAGACCTCCTAAAGCGAACAACGGGAAACCTATAACAACTGCTCGATATGTAATTTCATCCATTAATGCTGGTTGTACACGGTTTGTTAATGGTTTTAATAAAACAATTAATCGTCTTCTCGTAATGAGTACAATCACCCCATATAAAATTGTTCCAACGATAAATGACCATACAATAGAATTCAATTTCTTCGCATCTAACTTATTAGTTATCTGCAAAACGCCCACCTGATCCCCACTAGTTGTGACTGCATCTTTATTGACAATCAGCGGCGTCATCGTATAAACGGCTGTTTCTTTCTTCTCTAGCTTATTTTCAAATCGAACCTCGATTTTATCTCCTGCTAAATTAAAATAAGTGCCCACCCCGATAAAGCCAATCACGACAATTAAACAATACATAACAAATTCCAAGGCAACTGTACTCATCGAAAATTTAGAAACATCTAATGTTCTTAACAAATAAATAATACCTGTTGCAAATGAGATCGATAAAACAGCACTTGAAAATGCAACTGTCATCACATGAATCGTTAACCAATTGCTTTGCAGTGATGGAACAAGTGGTGAAACCGTTTTTGTAAAAACGCTTCCATAACCGAGAATAATTAATGACACAGGGATCGCAAACAAGCCTACAACAATTTGCTTATATAAAAAATTAATGATCAAATAGCTACCAGTAAGCATGATGCCAAAGAACGTCATAAACTCATACATATTACTTACAGGTGCATGATCAACAGCAATCCATCTTAAAATGAAATAAACTAGCTGTAAAGCAAATGCAATATATGTAAGTAGAAGACCGACTTTTCCAAACATCTTCCCTTTTGATTTCACGGCAAGCCCAATCGGTATAATGGCGATTAGTAGTAAAATAAATGCCACGAACAATGAATTACTACTTAAACTTAATAATGTTTCTTTACTCAATGTAACATCCTCCAATGTATTTTTTGGGAAACCGCATAATTACTCCCAATAAAAATAACGTCATTCATTAAAATAAGTGCCATCATTTACCTCTAAATAATTTTATCTTTTTGAATTGTTACAAATTTATGGCGTAAAAAACGTACAGTAAAGAAGAAAACTCTAAAAGACGTCCTCATGTCAAAAAACCATCTATACAATTAAATAGATGGGAATTACAAAAGTCGGCATGACTCTACCTACATTTTACTAAAGATTGAAATAAAAGTCTATTTCTTTTGAGGTGGCTATGTGACAATAAGTATGCGCAAATGTTACATAACGTTATGTTAGACAAGTGGAGGTTTACTATGAAACAAAATATTTATGATCATCCGGAATTTTTCCGTCAATATCAAAAGTTACGTCAAGGACCATACAATTTCAATAATTTGCTTGAACAACCTGCGTTAAAATCCTTACTTCCTAAATTATCTAATTTACAAATACTTGATATCGGCTGTGGAATGGGAGAATTTGCGTACTATTGTATAGAAAATAACGCACAGCACGTAACCGCTATTGATGTTTCAGAAAATATGCTGGCAATTGCTCAACGTGAACATGCCCATCCGCATATAGACTACTATTTGCAAGCAATAGAAGATTATCATGCAGCTCCTAACAGCTTTGACTGTATAACAAGCTCGCTGTCCTTGCATTATATAAAGGATTTTAGTGCAGTGATTTGTAGAATTGCGAAAATACTTCGTCCGGGTAGCGTTTTTGTTTTTTCTGTAGAGCATCCGATCGTTACAGCTCGTAAAACAATGGAGGATAATTGGATGTATGATGACAACGGCAATAGGAGCCATTACGCGATTGACAATTACCAAGATGAGGGATTACGTGAGCGAACTTGGTTTGTGGATGGTGTTGTTAAATACCATCGTAGCATTTCTACAATCATCAATACATTAATCGCACATGGCTTAACGATAGAAAAAATGCTCGAGCCGCTTCCTGATTCAGAAGCCATTCAAAAACTGCATTCCCTAGAAAACGAGCACCGTCGCCCCTCCTTTTTATTAATACGAGCAAAGAAATAACTTTTAATAGTGGCAGTCTTGCAGCAGTAACTCTACTGCGAGACTTGCCTTGCTACTACTTAAATTTCACATATATAATTTCTGGATCTCCTTCGTCTAAGTTTTCAATAAATCCACTTTTTATAAATCCCGCCGTTTCAAATACTTTATGCATACTAGTATTTGATTGGTTAGTAGAAGAAAAGATTTTTGGAGTGGTCGCCATTTCTACATAAAATTCCAATAATGCTGTGGCGACTCCCTTTCTTCTCTCGGATGGCTTAACAATAACTAATGAGATGAAGCTATTTTCAAAAAAGTCATTCGTAAAAATAAGGAAACCAGCAATCCCTTTTTTAGTTTGTTGAATGATACATCGTTTTTCGTTAATTGCTGTTCGCAAATGTTTGCTTCTCGAAAAATCTCCAATTACTTCTTGATCAATCGCACATATTTCATCGAAATGCTCCATACGTGCTTCCAGCAAATCTATCAATTTTGTTCACCTCTTTAAATCAATATTCATAGGTTGTGCGGCGAAAATATTTTTCTGCAAAGTGACGTAGCTCCCTTCAGTAATAGACAAGTATTTCTAATCAAGTATTTCTCTGTCTATTCTACTTATATAATAACTCATCACCTTAATCTCACCTCTGAACCCTGTTGCCAGCCTTCTTTCATCGACAAAGCCACATTTTTTATAAAGTGACTGTGCGGCAGTATTCGGTGGATTAACCCCTAAAACAAGCTCATCGATATTTGGAAAATGTTCCAAAACAAAGTCCGACAAAAGCTGTAATGCCGCTTTCACATAGCCTTTACCTTGTTCATAAAAGTCTGTCGAAAAGGCACGGATTAAAATCGCGTTTTCATTTGAGGAATATGACTGAACACCCTCTTTTTCATGTAACACAAAGAAGGTCACGAGCTTGTCTTCATCTAATACAAGAATGGCATGACGATTTTTATCCTGTTTTACTAGTTCAATACTCGCTTTCGGAGACATCGTATAGCGAAGCTGCTCCTCTGTGATCGTATATCGTTCAATTAATTGATCATCATTTTCTTCATAAAATTTTAATCTCATCGAAGCTCTCCCTTCAGCTTTAGTCCTCGTAATCTTCTCCAAATCAATAAGCTGCTGTAGATATGCTTCACAGGATAGTGCCATCACTTTATAGATTTCTGGGTCATGAACATTGCGAAACATTTGTCCTACTCGCCCAGCTTATTTAAATTATCCTCCGCTACAATTAGCAAAAAAGGGCATACATTAGCAAAATATAAAAAATTTCTTTCAATCAATAATAACCCAATATTTCCCTATTCGACAGGACTAATTAAAATATTTGTTTCTACTAATTACCAAAAATGCTACTATAAAGATATCTAAACTAAAGGAGTTGTGCATATGAGCGCAGAAATTGCAGTAGATATTTTGTTTATACAACAAATATTCCAAGGGATGTAAACTCTAACTGCAGCCCTTGAACAAGGGAGAAAACAAATGGAAAATTATTTTAAAGAATTTCTTACAGGTCAATCTATTACCTTACAGCAAATGACTTCCTCCGACTTAGAAGCATTTGTAAAAATCGAAAGTGAAAAGAATACATTGCTACTTGCCAATGACGATATTCCCTTTCCAAACACCTTTGAGGATCATGCTTCATTCTTTCAAAGTATTAGTGGAAAAAAAGAGGAGTTTATCTTCGGTATATTCGAAAAGTCGTCAAATGAGCTTATCGGCTCCTGTGGTGTCTATGGAATCAACTGGAAAAACAGTACTTGCTTTGTAGGCATCTCAATTGGCGAACAATGGCACGGCAAAGGGCTTGGAACAGATGCCATGAAAACTCTTATTCATTTTATTTTTAATTATATTTCCATTAATAAAATTAAGCTTCAGGTTTTCAGCTTTAATAAAGGAGCTATTCGTTCCTATGAAAAATGTGGCTTTACAAAAGAAGGTACTCTACGAAATGAAATTTTCCGCTTCGGCCAATTTCATGATGTAGTTTTATTTGGTCTATTACGAGAAGATTGGACTCAAATAGGATAAGCAATTTTCCGCAGGTAGTGGAAATACTTCGTCTTTCTCGATAAATCATATAAAGTTCTCGATAAATCCACAATTTTCGTCGATAAATCTTTGATTCTTCTCGACAAAACAAAGATTTCCTCGATAAAATGAACCAAGGGGCTGTCAGTAGACAGCCCCTTCTTCTATTCTTCCCAAATTCTTCGAACATCACTTAACACGAAATGCTGAAATGTTAGTTGGTACACATCTGGCATTGAAAGTTTCTTCCAAAATGAGTATTCATAGTGCGCATCAAAATATTGCATCATCAAGACCATTATATTGCCATGTGTACCAATTACTATATTGTCATTTGGATGTGTAAGTATAAGTTTTTGCAAGGTGGTAATAGCTTGTTCCTTTGCGGTTTCATTAGATTCTCCACCCTCAAATGCGAAATTCGGGTGACTCCATACTTGATGTATGGCAGCGTCAAAATCAGGTAGATTTCCATTAGATAGTATTCTTTCTTTTAAAGAATCAATCGTATTTATCTGTAATTTATGTTCTTGTGCTATGCCCTCCACCGTCTAAATGGCTCTTTTATATGGACTTGAATATATCGTATGGATATTTTTATTTTCAAATAATCTAGTAACATGATCCCTATCCTCAAACCCTTTACTAGAAAGAGGGCGATTGTACTCATCAGCGTTATAGTGAGAATGCGCGTGTCTTACAAAATATATTACAGTCATTATATTTCCCTTTATTTTTCTTCAGATTTTGCTTTCTTTTCTTTCATATAATTATATAAGTCAACTTTCCACATACCATCCTCTTTCAGTAAAGCAAATACCTTAAGGTAGTGGGAGCTTCCAAAAATTATCTCTATATGAACAATTGCAATACTTCCGGTGCTAGTTTCTTTATTCAATGAAATATTATCGTAGTATCTGTACATTAAATAATCCTGTATTTGCTCATCAAATAAATAATTTATATACTCATGAATAAAGGTTTCTTTATCTGGAAGCTCATGATTATTGTAGGTAATTGCATATAGTTTATCGAAATTATTTTCAAAGATTAAATTCATCATAATTAGCACCATTTCCTCTGGTGTAAACGTCTTTAAACTATTAATATCCCCTTTTCTTAAGAATTCTTCATATAAAGCTCTTTTTTCCTCTGTCAATTCCTCTAAATATGTAAAATCATAATCCTTATCAAATGCTGGGGGTGTTTGTTTAGATTCTTCCAAGTGTTGAACGGAATGGCTAGTAACCGCTGATGATTTTTGAGATTCTTCTGTTTTTGTTTTCACTTCTGAACATGCAATTAACATTAAACTAGAGACGATAATAACACTTAAAAATGGCAACCTTAACTTCAACATCTCAACCTCCCCCTATCATATCAATTATGCCTCGGCATAATTGCGTCCGGAGGCTTTAACTTCTTTCAGCAGAAGTTAATAGATTAGCAACTCTATTTATCCATCATTCCATTTATTTCGAAAATTCTCAACATTATCAACCAAAATAAAATCTCCTCAATAACAAACAACAAAGAAGTTTATTTGATAAATTGTGACAAGTTACGAATTTCATTAAAATTTCCGTCAATATCGACATAAAATTTTATAGTAAAAAAGATGCTAATTTATTAAATATCACCCTTCACCTTTTCTAAAATCTAGCCAAAAAAAAACCCTAACATTCTTATATTCAGGGTAATAAAACATACGAATAATACAATAAAAGGTATTTAGAATAGGTCAAAATATTCAATATTACTTTTTTTTATTTTTCCCACTATATTAGAATTAATATATTTTCCTATGACTAATTTACGAATTTATCAACCTATACACAATATGACATATTTTTCATTTTAGGTGAGATACAATGAAAAAGTTGAATCGAGGTCAATGTATTTCAAGAATATGAAGAAAAAATTTTAGGGGGAAAAGATTTTGGTTAATATATCGTTTAAACAATTCTTGAAGATGGAGATTGAAAACAAAAGGAAAGATATGTATAAAAAGGCTATGGATTTAGGTTTCACCCATCCTAGCGTGGTAGATTGTAGTCAAGAATTAGATGACTTACTAAATAAATATTCAAAAGCGATCCATAAAGCCAGCTGAAACGATTTCCGATGATGCGACTAGTTTTATCCTGTATTAGGTTCCGGTTATAAAATAGACAGCAAATTCCTATTGTTGTTGTAAAGATACGTATAAATAACATAAAAATGGGATATCTTCTTTATGACAGGAAAAAGGAGGCCTATAAATGCAGGTATTTTTATCATTGGTCGTTTCAAGCTTTTTACTACAGCAGCCTCAAGATTCAGTAGAAAATACAGCACCAATTCTTTGCATACCTTCTGGAACTACATCTTATAAAAATCCTAATAATCAATATCAGACATTTCGTACTGAGAATGATTTTTATCATCAATTAGACAAGACAATCTATGAGGAGTATAACGATGCTACCTTAAACATTCGTCAAAAAATAGCCTTTAAGGACGTACCTAAGGCTGAAGAAACATTTCATCTAAAAACTAATTTTATACGTGAAAAAATAGACCTCTCTCAACATACTTTTATTCATCCCAATCGACAAGTATATTTTTTAGCATCCTTTAAGCAAAATAATCAGGAGACTTATCATAAATACCTGGTCATTGACGCTGAGACCCAAACTATCCTGTTAGGAAATAGTAATTATCAAAGTAATTCCATCAATTAAATTTATTTTGTTTGTTGTTTAGTTTATTGTATGCTTGAAAATTTGATTATAGTAGCAAAATTGATGAAAAAATCAACATTTTTCAGTAAATTTAGAAAAACTTATATTACAACATACATTTCATGGCTGTTTATAGCTCGACTCGAGGGAGTAGTGACTTACCCCTTGAGTCGAGCTATATTGTTATATAGGAATGGTTTAACTTCTTTCAGTGGATGTCCAAACACCCGCTGAAAGAAGTTAAAGCCTCCGGCGGATGTCACGAAATCGGAAAGGAGTTAATAAAGGATGTTAGCCTAAAATCATCGCATCCATGCGATAACGGCTAACTGACCTGCTTCGTGCAGGCCTAAGCACAAAGCCGATTCCGGACGCAATTATGCCGAGGCATAATTGATTCCCCTTTTTAAGATAAGGCTTTTTGCTGTATTTCTTGCTTTATTTCCTCTATAAACTGTTGCAATGGTTTTTCAATTAATGCTTGCTGACCATATTTACGAACAGTGACATGTTGATGATCCATTTCTTTATCACCAAGCACTAAAATATAAGGTATTTTTTTCATTTGAGCTTCACGAATTTTTTTACCTAGCTTTTCTTGTCGATCGTCAATACTTACACGGATTTGTTCCTTTTGTAAAGCATCAATTACTTGCTGTACATATTCTCGATGTGTATCTGCAACCCCAATTACTTTTACTTGTTGAGGTGCAAGCCACGCTGGAAACGCCCCTCCAAAATGCTCAATCAATATGCCTAAGAAGCGATCAATTGAACCGAATACCGCTCGATGAATAACGACAGGTCTTACTTTTTCATTTTGTTCATTGATATACGTTAAATCGAATTTCTCAGGTAGTTGGAAATCGAGCTGCACCGTTGCACATTGATGACTGCGATGGATGGCATCTTTAATATGAATATCAATTTTTGGTCCATAAAACGCTCCGTCACCTTCATTAATTGTATAAGGAAAGCCTAGATTCGTTAGTACGTTTTCTAACGCCGCTTCGGCTTGATTCCAAAGTTCAAGTTCACCCATATAATCAGCAGGACGTGTTGATAACTCAATATCGTATTGAAAGCCAAAAACCTGGTATACCTCATCAATAATCTTCAGTGCAAGCGCAATTTCATCTTCAATTTGCTGTGGAGTAACAAAAATATGTGCATCATCCTGACAAAACGTACGAACTCGTAAAAGTCCATTTAATGCGCCACTAAATTCATGTCGATGAACTTGACCAAATTCAGCCATACGAATCGGTAAATCTCTATATGAATGGTAATCATTTTTATAAATCAACATATGTCCAGGGCAATTCATCGGCTTTAATGCGAAGCTTTGGTCATCTACATGTGTAAAGTACATATTTTCTTTATAGTGATCCCAATGTCCTGACTGCTCCCATAGACGCTGGTTCATCATCAATGGTGTCCGTACTTCTTGATAATCAAATTTTGCTTGTAAATGACGTAAATAAGACTCCAATTCGTTGCGAATAATTTGACCATTTGCTAAATAAAATGGCATCCCTGGTGCTTCTTCCGAAAACATAAATAACGCTAGTTCTTTTCCTAACTTCCGGTGATTCCGCTTCTCTGCTTCTTCTAAGAAAACAAAGTACTCCTCAAGCTCTTTTTTTGAGGCAAACGCTACACCGTATATACGCTGAAGCATTTGATTATTACTATCTCCACGCCAGTAAGCGCCTGACACATTCATTAATTTAAAGTGTTGTAATTTACCTGTAGAAGGTACATGAGGTCCACGACATAGATCATAAAAATCTCCTTGTTCATAAACCGTTACAACTTCATGTTCAGGAATATCTTCTAATAACTCAAGCTTTAGCGCATCATGAGCAAATAGCTGCTGTGCCTCTGCTCTTGTTACTTCTTTACGCTGTATTTGTATATTTTCTTGGACAATTTGCTTCATCATTTTTTCAATTTGTTGCAAATCACTAGGCGCAAAGGAATGTGCAATGTCGATATCATAATAAAACCCGTTTTCGATAACTGGACCAATCCCAAATTGAACATCTGGGTATAAACGCTTAATTGCTTGGGCTAACAAATGGGCTGTTGAATGACGAATCACCTGAATTCCTTCTTTTGAGCTAGCATCATACAGGGTAATTTGTGTATCTTCCAAAATCGGACGCGTCAAATCAATGATGGTTCCGTTCACACTCCCTACAATTGCTTTTTTACGTAAAGCGGGACTAATCGCTTGTGCAATGTCGGTTAGTGTAACACCTTTTGAAAATGTTTGTTGTCTACCATCTGGAAATTGAATGTTAATAACTTGATTTGACATGTTCTCTACTCCTTTTTTTAAAAAACTAGGTAAATGAAGATAAAAAAAACACATATTCGCCCCCATAAAGGGACGAGTATGTGTTGATTACCCGTGGTTCCACCCAAATTCCCACTAGATGCACTAGTGGCTCATTGCTATGCAGTAACGTTGCAAAAAACGGTGCAAGTTTCCTAGCACTGCTCAAAGGTAGTAAGTTTTGATAGCTGCATTAGGAAGCTTTCAGCCTAGGCCTCCCTCTCTGTGAATCGTTCATCAAAACTCGTGTCCTTCTCATCGCCAATTTCATTGCTTTATGAAATTGTTATCTACTATAACGAATGCTCCAATTCTTGTCAATGTTCGAAAATTATTTTTTATGTAATAATTTCGACTCTTCGCCCAATTATGTACTTGATTGCACATTCTACTTATAGCAGGAAAGTTACAATGTGTAGCACTGTACTTGTTCGTGCAAAGGTATGTATCAAAGAACTAGACTTCATTTCTCTCAACGCGTTCCATATGCTCAGTTTTCATGCACTTCGTACTTCTAAAGTCTCATTATGAGACTGCCACTTAACGTGAATGGTTGGTGCAGCATCCTTTTTAAATATTTTTGCACTTTCTTTTTTCTTTAAGATAAACTGTTTATCCGTATTCACTCGAACGTCATGGAAAGAATTTGATTCTTTAGACCCTTCTATCGTTATTTGTAAATCACCTATGTCTTTCTCTTCCCCAAGGTAGAAAAGTTGTAAGCCCTCCTCGGTATTACTATGATATACAGCCTTCCAGTGCTCACTTTTCGCTATGTAATGGACCTCCTCTTGTTGATTCGTACTACAAGCAACTAACACAAACATCATTAAAATTATGAAGCATACTTTTTTCATTAGATATCGATTTTCCTTTCTTTGAAAGTTATCATAATAATATCAACTTCGATCTATCCTTCTTAATTCCTAGAGAAAGCTGTTATTCGGCTTGAATAGTTATCATCAATGTATATCCCCCTTACGTCATGAATTGAGTAAACCAAGCAATATATTTTGCGCCAGGTATAAATAAAAGCTGTGCCAAAAATGTGCCTAGCAACCTTGATCCCATCATCATCACAGAAGCTTGTTTAAGACTTAAGTAGCTGCCTCTTTGATTGATAACATCATCTGCCAGAATGGAAATTTTAGGGTCAATAAATATAATTAGTAGCATCGTTGCTACACCATTAATAAGTCCTGACGACATTACAGCAGTATTCGATCTTTCAGGAACTAATAAAGCGGCGTAAAGTGCAGATAGAACTCCAATTGTATAGATGGCCGTAATAACGATATTAATAATAAATAATTTAAGAGGGATATCACGCCAACTAATCCCTTTTAAGTATGAAAAGCTTGGCATATGAATATGTTTTATTCCCCGTTTGACATAGTCGATACTAAAGCTTTTTTTGAATAATGCTGGAATGGAGCCTCTTTCCTCAGATAGATGAATAATGGCTCTTGAAAATATCGCTACAAATGTCGGCAATAATAGAATGCCTACTAATGTACCTAGTGAAGCGGCGCCAATAATTATGCGGAATTGCTGCTCCACAAATGTAAGCGTGTTTTCCTTTGGCGCTGTGTCAGTCAAACTACCTGTAAAAGGCTGCTGCATCATATTTGCCAGCCTTGAAACCATGACCATCACATTGAACAAAGATAGTGCAGAGGCTAATAATTTTACACGTGCACCTGATAATCGAACTGCATACGCAAGTGTCTCGATCGAATGAATGATAAGAATAAATAAAGCAATCATGATCAATTTATCTGTTAAAATATCCAAAGTCTTATACCTTCTTTTCAATTGTTGATTCGTAATCGTTTGATCCAAGCTTGTACATATACTGCCCATTCTTCGCGAGGAAATGTCACCATATTGGTAGCCTATGCCATGAGGATTTTCCCCTTATGGATCATATTTAATATAGGTCGTAATAAGTTTGATGTATTTTTGACCTTCTGGGCATCTTGACGGGATTCCCCATCATTTTCAATTTCCCAAGATTGTCTCCTTATAATAAGGAATACAGCTGAGACACTCCCTCCTTTTAATATTCTACGAAATTAACTTTAATAAGTTCCGTTATTTTCCTACTAATTAGAAAAGCTATTCATTAGGTTTTTCCTCCTAATGAATAGCTTTTCTCAGTATTTAATGATTAACTGCAAAGTCATTATTCCAGCTAGTTGAATCAGATAGCTGATAGGTCACCATATTGGCGGTTACCGCAAGAATCACACCTGCTCTAGATTGAACTGTAGAAATAGGGTCCTCTAGCACTAATACAACATACCCCTCACCCCGTCCCAGATCATCTATTGCATTTGTAGTGTTTATTTCGAAGGTAGTATACGTTTTCTCATTTGTAGCAGGAAGTAATCGATCCTCTTGATAGGCTCCGTTTTCCTTTAAATTATAGCAAACAGGCATCCATCCTTTTGACCAATCAATACTGCCTAATATGTCTTTTTTACGATGCGCTAGTTTGCCAATTGAAAACGTAAAATATATCTTCATAATAGCTTGATCTAATTCATTTTTCCCTTCACAAACAGCTGTTACTTCCAACTTAATATCCCCGTTCGAATGCTTCCTAATAACCACTAAAGTCACAGTGAAAATACAGATAACAAGCACTACGCCGATGACGACAAACCCCATTTAGTCCCTCCTAACATTGCAATGACTGTTACTATTAGATTACCATGTTTTAGGAGAAATAGTATTTTTTCATCAAACAATCTTATGAAATGACACGGGAATAAATGATAAGACATAAAACGAGTACGTTGCGTATTAACGAGCAGTAATTTATCTATACCGAAAGTGAAATGTCAGGTACTAGACTCCCAACTCAAAATTTAGTGAATACAAAGAAGTTAGCTGGGAGGTTAACTGCCCGTAAAAGCCCGAGCCTTTTCTGGAATAATTTAAACCTTTTCTTATTTACACTTTTTCTCTGAATCGCCAACTTCTTAACACCAATATTTACTACTTACTTTAGAAGTAATTCTCAACTATACTAAAGTGAATTTATTCTTAAGGAGATTTATTATGAGAACGTCTGTACCTTGCCCAAATTGTCAAGAAGCAATAACGCTTGATGACTTTGAGGATTTTTCATCACCATTTACTATGAAATGTCCATACTGCGACGCCAAATTAAAAGAAACAAAAGTAACCCCATTTCTTTTAATTGGTTTGATTGCTATAATCCCTTTATTAATTTTCATAACAAAAACATTAGTACCTATACTATCTAGCATAATCCCTGTTATTGAAAAAATAGCTCCCCCTATCGTATATACGGCAGTATTATATCCGTTTTATGCTCTTTACGAGCGATTCAATGGACTTATTATGTTTAATAAAGGCAATATACAATTGAAAAAACGACAGTGATAAGCGTGATAGTCTCACGCATTTTTTGTTTTTAGTAGCTTTCAAACCTAACATATGAATCTATTTCAGCTTAATAAAAATGGTTTGAACAGCAAAACAGTGGGGAAAGAAGACCCCACTGATTAATTTTATTTAGTAGTCTGTAACTCAGCTGTTAAAGTAAATGGCATTTTTAAATAATCGTACTTAATCGTTATTGTTTTAATATTAGGAGCTTCAACCTTTACTGCATAATGCTGAGGTTGCTTTCCAATGGCCTTGCGATCTATGTATTGACTAGGAAAAATGTTTACTTGCCTTAACTTATGATACGTAATATTCGGATTGCCTACCAGCTTCGTTTCTGCTTCAAATGGTTCAGACTTACTCACGACGAGCTCGACATTTTCAGGCACTTTATCATTGACCAGTATTTGCTGAAGTTTTATGTCACGTAGTCCTTTATTCTCAATTTCTACGATTCTTATAGTTGAATCATCTGTAGGATTCGTATAGCTGTTCATGACAAGTGGTGGATTGCTTTTTAAATAAATGATGAAGGCTCCTCCCACCACTAGAACACTAAATAATAAAACAAATAGTAATTTTTTCATTTCTTTCCTCACTTTCTTGCACCCTATCAAGTATAGCGAGAAATCGTAGGTGATGAAACCTTGAAAATAATAAGTGAGGATTTTTCTTCACCAATCAACTTCTTTACGCTACCCTTAAATACACAGAAAAACAACCTGACTCATTATAAGTCAGATTGCTTTGTTAATCGTATTTCATCACGTATTGGAATCCCATCATAACCGATTAAAGGAATTTCAGGTTTATATGCTCTTGCTTGCTCGACCGCATTTTGTATGATTTCGACTAAGTAATACCCTCTTTTTTGATAAAATTTTAACGCGTGTAAATTATCATTTGTCGTAATAAGGGTAATCATTGTACAGCCTTGTTCGAATGCATGTTGTTCAACAGCTTGAACAAGCAATGACCCAATCCCCTTTCCTTCTACAATACTATCAAGGGAAATAATTTCACATTCATTAGCACGAATGATATACGTCACGAGACCTAATATCATGTTTTGTTCATCTACATAAGCGAAGCCATCTAATTTACTACAGTCATAAATTCCACTGGAAATGACCATTTCTGTACTTCCCAAAGCTCCTGAAAAAATTGCAACACATCATTTTGCGGTAATTGTTGAATTGGAATTACTGTCATCTATTATTCTCCTAAATTGAAATATTAAACACACTTGCAATGGCTTTTTGAACACCTAGAAATACTGCCCATGAAGCAATGCCTAGTCCAATGGCAAACACGATATGGATCGATGATTTCATCGCCATATAAATAACAAACAGCATAAACATTGTTGCTGGTAATCCAACAATCACACCAACCGTAAAGCGCTGAATATGCTCACTCGACTCACTTTGCACAGTAAGCCAAATGATACTTAAAATACTGACAAGTGGTAGTGCTGCAATAATGCCGCCATATGAAGGAAATCTTCTAGCAACCTCAGTAACAATACCAATAACGGCTGCCGAGCAAAGAATTTTTACTAATGTGTACATTATTTAGACACCTCACTTAATAAACGAAATGCCTGTAGAATCGTTTGTTGCTCTTCGCCTGATAGCCGGTTTAGTGCATGTTGTAGTTTCTCATCATCTAATTCTGTGTTTTTCTTTAAGATGTGAAACCCTTCAGCTGTTAAATGAAGATGAACTTTGCGTTGATCATCGATAGCCCGCTCCTTTTTTACCCAGCCATTACGCTCCAGCTTTTTTATATGCTCAGACGCTGTATTTTGAGAAATATTCAGTAACTCTGCAATATTACGGACTGTTACTTCATCTTCCTTTTGAATCATCTGTAAAATACGCACGCTTTGATGCGAAATTATATCTTCATGCGTTGTATGTAGATGGTAAAAAATCGATGTAAAATAGTTATTGATATCTTTAATCATTGAATTAACTCCTTATATATATCGTTTGAAACGATTATATCGTAATTCACGATATAATAAAAGATAATTCTATTCATTTACTTTAAAGTTTATATATTCAGATATTTCATTAGAAAGCAGAAGGGGCCGACAGTAGTCAGCCCCTTTACCCTTTTTATCTAGAAGAATCACAATTTTCGACGAATATTGTGAATATATCAAGATTTTTATATGATTTACCGAAACTTTTTAGCAATATCAAGACATTCAAAGTATTTTCACAAACACACCCTGTTGAAATTTTTCCTTAGCAGCTACATTCATTTCTCTAACATCTTCAGATAATTCGCTTACCCTTATTAATTGATTCTCAAAGTACAGCAAAGGATCGATTAGTCGAGTTTTATTCTTTTGATGAATATCAAATTCTGACTTACTTACCCTCACTTTTACGTGAGGATGAAGCTGTTTTAAAAGACTCTGCACTTCCCTATCATTTGAAGATTTCATCAGCTCAATAAGTTCATTATCTTCCATAAGAAAATCAGCGAGCGTAATGATCTTTTTTTCTAATGCTAACTTTAGCGTTTGTGCCAACTTATCATAGGCATAAATATTTAACGGATCCATAAAGAAATCAAGTACTTCTTGATAATATGTTTTCACAAACCATTCTGCACTTTCGATACTTTTAAGACACATCTTCCCTTGATAAATAATAATATCATTTAAAAATTTTTGTATTTCTTCTAACGAGGCTTGTCCATATGTGTACATATCTCTTAAAGTATAATCTACCCGATCTGCACATAAATCAGGAGCTGGTTGTTCAAGTAAATTCCATGTATTATACAGCAGATGTTCATAATCATAGTTATACTTTTTAAGGATAAGAGGAATCTCTGAGTTCATAATCACATTCATAAATATTTCTTCATGATAATCTTCAGCTTTATTATCAAGGACGAAATCAATAACATGCGAAAAAGCTGTATGTGAAATATCGTGCAATAATCCTGCAATCTGCTCCTCTAAAGAACCACCAAGCAGTTTAATTAACAGCATGACACCAACCGAATGCTCATAACGTGTTACATTCCATCGGCTATTTACAAGATAACTTGCCCCACCTTGATGAATCCCCTTTAACCTTTGCATCGGTTTACTCGAAATAAGTTCCAATAACACATCATCTATCTCGAATTCACCATATAAATAATCAGAAATAATCATTTAAGCATCTTCCTATGAAATATTCGAAAGTACAAAAACCCCACCACAATGCGAGATTGGGTAAAATTCTAATTGGCATACTCCTTTTAACAAGGAGCTAATTTCCTCATGGACAAAGTAATATTCATCATCATCCCAATAATCTAGACTATCTTGACGACATTTTTCAAGCTCCGCTTTTGTTTCAAACGCGATATCGCCGATAAAAATTTTGCCTGCAGGTGTTAGTTGCTGCAATAATGCTGTAATGTATTGCACTTTCATTTCATCAGAAAAATGATGCAGCGCGTAAGTACTAATAATGGCGTCATATTTTTGATGAAGGAGCGCTGTTGGCAGCCCTTTTGACAAATCCCACTCCATTAAGTTTGCATCAGGCATTTTTTCTTTGGCGATTTCGATCATTTTCGAGGAAAAATCGAATCCATTGATAACATGGCCATTGTCATAAAGCTTCGCCGTTAACACCCCTGTGCCAAATCCAATGTCTAATACAGTTGATTTTGGAATGGACATGACCTCGTTAAAAATCGTATTTAATACTGCTTTATATCCTGCAAATGGATATTGATTGCTTTCTTCACTTAGCTGAACCGTTTTATCATAACCATCAGCCCATAAATTAAATCCTTGTTGATTTAGTAGCATTAAAGTCCTCCTATGTTTTCCATCGATTACGAGTTTGAAAGTTTATTTGTATAAAGATAATAACGTTGTTTAATTCGAGAAATAAATAATTAAAGCCGCCGTTTATAAAATGATATGTGTATTAAAGAATTCGAGTATTTTCTCATACACGTGGATTTCATTCGCTTTTTTAGAGAACCCATGTCCCTCATCCTCTAGCACAATATATCCCACTTCTCGTCCCTTGTCCTTCAAAGCAGCAACGATTTGGTCAGATTCCTTTTGCACAACACGTGGATCGTTCGCCCCTTGAATGACTAACATAGGTTTCGTCATACCATCTAAATACGTAATTGGTGAATCGGCTGTTAATCTTTCCTTATCCTTCTCTGGATCTCCTATCCATTGCTTCATAAATGGCGCCCAAAAATCCGGAACAGACTCAATAAATGAAAACAAATTACTTGGACCAAAAATATCGACAACTGCTTTAAAATGATCTGCATGGCGCCCATGTAATAGCAGTGCCATATAGCCTCCATAGCTACCACCTAAAAGCAGCATTTTATCACGATCCGCATAGCCCTTCTCAATAAGCCAATCAATCCCAGTAATATTATCAAGACGTGGGCCATGTCCCCAATCGCCCTCAACCTTTTTCTTAAAGTCTAGCCCATAGTTCGATGAGCCTCTAAAGTTAGGTGCAAAAATTGAGTATCCCTGGTTAACAAGGAATTGGAACATCGGTCGAAATGATTTACGTTCAAGTGATTGTGGACCACCATGTGGCCATAAAATAACATAGCCATTCGAATTTTCTTCCTTCGCCTTGAACAAGAGTGCTTCAATTTCTAAACCATCAAACGATGGATAATGTAGCACATCGGGCTCCACCAGATCCTCGTCTCGAACACCCGGAACTCTATAGTGAGTTAACTCTAACCAGGAACTTCCCATTTCCTTCGAAACAAAAATATTATTTGGCTTCGTTGGCGTTTTTCCAAGCAAATATAAATGTCCGCTTGGCATAATGACCATTTTCTCAATAATATCAACAGGTATTTCGATTTTTTCATTTTTTCCATCTGCAACTGTATAACGATAAAGCCGATCCTCTACACCATAGGAACCAACAATATATAGTGCACGCTCTTCTTTCGAATAATGAATACTTGTAAAGGTTTCTTTTTCTAATTGAAGCAACTTTGTAAATTGTTTCGACTGAATATCAAATTTTGCTAAGTAGCTAAAATCTTCATCGTAGTCTGTTAAAAAATAAATTTCCAATTCAGAAGTATACACAACATCGGAAACTGTATGCTGCTTATCCGTTAACGGCGTGAGCAATACTTCCTCACTATCAATTTGTACATAAGCTAAGGAATGCGTATTACCAAACTGTTTAATATAAACAAATGATTTTTCCTCTGGGCTAACAGTAGCGATAAAAGTAGGTGCACTACTACCCTCTATTAGTATCTTTTCTTCTCCACTCTCAATGTCATAAACTAAACTATTTAAATACGTCGAATTTCCAGCTGTAGTTGAGTAATAAAGATGTCTACCATCCTCAGTCAAGTGCGCGTAGAAATGACGCTCTCCCTCTGTATAGCGAACCGGTACTAGGCTTCCTCCCTCAGGTGGAATTGCGTAAATTTGGCTATTTTCATCGCCATCTTTATCAAATCCAGCTAAAAGGAATTCACCTGTTTTCGAATATTTAATAAAATCCGAAGTTTGATTATTAAAAGTCATTTGATATGGAAATTTTTTCTCTAAATCCATTCCCCATAGATTAAAATATCCATTAAAATTCGTACTTAATACCATCTGCTTCTCATCAGGACTAATCGCAAAATCACTTACTGTTAAATTTTGCAAAAAATGCTTTGTGTTCATCTTTTCAAACTGAATCATAGACTATCCTCTTTTCTTAAAAATTTTAAAGGTTTCAGTCCCTTATGATAAAAAATTTGAGCCATACCACTTAAGATGTGCCATCGTAAAAAAATGCTCGAATATAAATAAATGAGATATCTAAATATTCTTATTTTTCACCATACAAGTAACTCGTAAAAAATAGGTGATTCCGAATAACACCATATTTTTTAAATAATTTTATTTGTTTTCAAATGACTTTATTGTCACAAAACACTATTAGCACTAAACACCCCTTGTTAGTAGTTTTAGTTACTAACAATCCCTTTCCTAACATTTAAATTTTCATGACGGATAACCTGTTTCATAAAAATTCCCCCTTTCAAATATACAATAATAAATGATGCTTCACCGAAAGTTGCGGATGACATTTTGTTTAAACGCATGTCTTGTATATAGGATGATTGGAAATGGAGACTAGGCAACTCCTCAGGGTTCAGCGTCATAGATGAGACCCCGTAGTGAGCAAGTAGAGGAACGAAGGCTAAAACTATCACGTCCTGTGATAACGCCTTCTTGACCAACATCCTTTTGGCCCTCGGCTCATCGGACGCCCCAGGAAAGCGCCCAGTCGGAACGGAAATCAACCCCACGCTAAGGCGAAGATCCTAATAAATACTATTATACCATTTATTTAAATATAAATATCTGAATATTTCAAACTTTATCCATTACCTAAAAAATGCTATGATAGATATAGTTTTCTTTTCAAGGAGGAATCGAAATGGACGCATTCTTTTGTAATGCTTGCTCTAGACCAAACACTTTACAGGTCAAAGAGGTCTAGAAAAGTTAACGCAAATAACATAATTGAATGATCTCTTTAGGCCATAAACCTTTATTAAAAGCCTACAATACAGGAGTGAATTCAAATGGAAAAACCAACAATTCAGCCGTTTTTAACGGTCGCAAACTATCATTTACTTGAGCAGCAAATGAATAAAATCATAAAAACACTTGCAACGACGAAAGATAAGGACGTCATCCTTGCCGTACACGGTATCGTTGAAAGCGAGATCACAGCAAAATTAGCGCTATCCACAGAGGAAGCTGAGCTAATTGAACAGCTTTTTGAAGTGACAAATCGTACACAGGGTGATGCGTATTTAGAGCAATTAAAACCATACGTCATCCCATTCAAAGCAGTCACTGCAAGCACGCTGAAGAGCTTATTTAAAAAGGAAAAAAAGCTAAAACTACCGAAGCTTGATGAAATGGATTTTCAGGAGATTTGTTATTTAGCTTGGGATGATCCTGGAACACATCGAAAATATGTCTTGCTGGAACAAGATGAAAAGCTAAAATCGATTAAAGGCACATTCTCCAATGATACAATTCGTGGAATATGTGCAATATGTAACCGCCATTCCGATGTAGGCCTATTTACTACGTCTGTAAAAGGGCAAATCGTTGGAACGTTCACGAATTATAGTAATTACATTTGCGCAGATAGCCAAACATGCAATCGACATGTAACAGATATAGAAAAAACAAAAGCGTTTTTCGAGCGCATCACTCAATAAAGTGAAGCATTAATCAGTGGGGTATTCTTCATCCCACTGATTTTTAATTTTCACCAACGTGCTTTATGTGCAGTTTTGAGGGATAAAAATAAGCCTTCTCCATTACGGGGAAGGCTTATTATCATTTTTTTATTTCATTTACAATTTCCTTCAAAATTTCATTTCGCTCTCGTTGTAGCTTCACCATTGATATCGTAAACCAAATGACAAAGGCTATTGGTAAAATAGCAATACCATACATAACCGAATCCCGAATCCTCTTTTCATTAAACTGAAGGTTGTCCCTGATCCACTTTCATAATCGACGATGCAATGATGACAAAGCCGAGCATTAAAACAAAGATTAAATCGAGTAAACCTGTATGCATAGACACCGTAAATACCGTAATAGTAAATGCATAAGCGACAGAATGGAAACTACGAATGCCCTCCTGCTTCACTTTATTATAAAGAAGCGAAATTAAAGCACCGTATAAAAAGAAGCCAATTGCTACTAATAAATAGCCTCCATCTAAAAATAATTGACCGATAAAAGTTGGTGTAGTTGTACGATTCCCACGTGTAATAACCTTACCCTTCTCCACACTCACGGAATTGACAACCTCCGTTACTACCATACGAGGTGAAATTTGCTTACCAGGTAAAACCGTACTAAAGATACCTTTATGGACTTCACCGTTTAAATACCCATTCTCCTGCGTATACTCAATAATTGTACTTAACACAATATGCCCTGTTACACTTTCTTCATTTAAAGCACGCACCCATAACGGCGTTTGGTTGACCTTTTGTTCAGCCGTTAACAGCTGGTCTCTTGCCTCTTCCGTTAGCTCCACATCAGGCTGGTCTCGGTTATTAAATTCTAATGACTGATCCTCTGTTAACACACGAATAAAACTAAACAGCGAGAAAGCTACACCAATAACTAACAGCGTTGTTAAAAACCATGTTAATTTCACTCGTTTTACTACGTAGTGGATAATAATGATCCCTGTAAATAGGATAATAATTAATGGTGTTCGATAGGCAACTAACACAAATAAAAATATGATAAAAACATAGATAGAACCATAGATAATTGCTTTCTTCCATGTCATACGCTTTTCCAAAATCATTTTATAGGATAGCAGTAATAAAACTCCAAACCATAGTAATTGACTAAAGAAGTTCAGCTTTGGATTTAGATTTCGGCGATTTGACTCATCCGAAATACCAAGGCCGCTTCCAAAAACCATCAATATGTACGAACATAAACCAAGTAACGTAAGAAACACGATAAAATGAACCACATATTTGCCTAAAAACGACAGACCAAATGAAGGGATTGTCCATTTCATCTTGTCTATAACGTAAACACCTATGTAATAACAAATAACTGCTAAAATGACTGCCGGCCAAATGGAAGCATGTATATTGAACATTTCAAACCTATGCCAATCAAACATGCTCGTAAAGAAATATAGCAGTAAAATAAATGGTAAAAAGAAATACGGCGAAAACGTATCAATTTTATTTAATTTTCTAAAAAAATGTTTCATGTCCTTTCCCACCCTAAGATGATCCCTCTTCCTAATTTTAAATTAATTTCCAAATATGTAAAACAAGAATAGTATACCATACCAACTTATCATTTTATATATTTACTTACTATTTTTGTTAGTAATTTGAAATGAAATGATATAAACGATTGTTCTTGGATAGTATGAATAATAAATGAAGTAGCCATCTCCCCTAAGAATAGATGGCTACTTTATTCTTTTTAATTTCACGCTGCTGTTAGTATGAAACCAAAATTTATCTTAATGTTTAAAATTCACTTTTATTTCTGCATAGTTTGAATGAAAATTTACTCCTTCACCCTCAACCCATTCGGCATTATTTATTCCTAATACTTCTAAGTCGTCAGGTACCTTTCCATTTTCATGAGTTATAATCCTCACCATATCATCGTTTAACTTTTTTATAACCCCTGGAAAAGCAGTGTTGCGATAAAAGTTATACAGGTGCGCAGTTTCGCCTAATGTAGCTTTTCTATGTTCAATTAGCAACTTTTCTTTTCCTGTCGGTGATTCAACAGTGTCAAAAGAAGAATCTGCTATAAGATGAGCAAACAAAGACATTACTAAGATTGGCAATGCTATAACAGTTACTGCAACTACCCAATATCTTTTTATTCTAATAGACCAGGCTAACAAATAAAAAGAAATCACCGTAAGGATCACAATAGATATAATGCCTGTCTTTAAAAAAAACGGAAAATAGTAACCAGTAATACTTACCAGAAAAATAAGCAAATCAAATACTACGACGAAAAATAAAGAATAGCATTGCAGGATTTTTTAATTGTTTAAAAAACATATCAAATCACTTATCCTCTCTGACCAATTAGTAGGTGATAGTATGTACTAAACTCCTGAATTCCTTTTTTAATTGAATAACTCTACTCACACCTCCAACTGCTAAAAGATCTGATTATGGAATATAGAGGGCCTATGAGCAATACAAAAATATACAAACTCTATTGATATCCTTATTAATTAACTAAGTCATTTGCTCTTTCCAATCTATATTGCTTTCTCCATAGAATACAGGCAATTATACATAGTAGAATACCAATTACCACTGTTACGAAAGGAAACATTAACGGGAAAAAAAACGTTGGGTAAGCAGTCAATATATTTGAGTAATACCCCATCATCATTAATTCTGTACCTGAGTAACCAATTAATCGAACAGCAAGTGGATTTTCTGATCTTAATTGATACGAAATGGTTTCTTCTTTCACGCTACCTTTTTCGTCAATCCAAATAATTTTCCACTTACGGTCTTCCATTTTAGTATCGTCATCTGTCAGTCGTTGGACGATAGCAATCTTTTCATTAACAGTCAATATATCGAGCCACGAAAAATATCGACTGCCTTGATCACGATTTGACAACCAAACTTCATCCGCAGTTGTCACTTCTTTGTTATCTACAAATAGATGAAGCTGAACAATATCACCGGCTTCTACACCTTCTTCTTCATCCCAAAATGTTAAACTCGCCTTTTTACCAGTCGGTTCCTCTTTAATTTCTATATATCGTCCATTTACTTCGATATTCTGAAGATCAATCGTCGTTGGAAACCCCTGTTCTTCATAAACTTGTTTAATCGAATACTGGCTATCAATCTTCCATTCCGTGTATACCTCACGCGCCATAAAAAATAATGGTATTGATGAAATAACTAATAAGAAAAGACCAATCATCAATATATTTCCTTGTTGTTTCACTTCATGTCCTCCTACTAATACACCACATTATCGTAATTATTTATCGAAACACCTATAACATCCTTACATATTATTTTATTTTGTACAATTAACACCAATACCACTTGTATAGAATCAATGCTTGTTTATTAAGAGAAGTTGACTACTCCTCATTCAATGGTTCAAGACTGTTATCGTACAACTTAGAGTCCTTCTGCATCTCTTCTAACTTCAGGCACAACTTTCTTAGTTTAAATAAACGATTAAAGGAGAAAAAGTAATACCCTTCCACAGCAATCCTTGAACTGAAAAAATGAAATTTTCACCTGGTACTTACTTTTTTTGTAAGCGGTCGATTTGCTAGTTCATCTTTTACTATTTTCACAAGCTAACTATCTAAAAATGAAAACGAGTACGGTGCTTTTTTGCAACTTGTACTCGTTTAAGGTTTTATCATTTAATCTAACTTCCAAAAAGGATAACCTTCATATCACCATAATGGAATACCATGGAGGGATCTGCAACAGAAAGGCCAGGATTTGTGGGATGGGAAAGGCCAGCTCCCCCAACCACTTCGATTTCAAGTTTTCCACGTAATGGGCGTTCTCCTACTAAATAATCGCCTGTAGATTTAACATGAAGGATTCCATTTACAAGAGAACTTATATCAAATTCCAATCGAGTACAACTCCTTGGAGGTATAACAGTTGACGGAAGACCTTCTAGAAAAGGTTTTTCTTTCTCATTCGTTATAAATGGAAGTGATATTCCTTCCATTGAAAGCTGTAAAGAAGGGCAATATTCAATCACAACATCAGCCTCTAGTGGTTTGCTTGTAGGGTTTTTAATAAGAATCACAAGTCGATTATTAGGCTGTCCAACTGTAGCTTCAAATGGAACTAGAAATGGTCCTGTGGTAATCGTATACTTTCTATTTTGACATGTTGTTGTTTGGTTTGACAAAGATTCACCCCCTAATAAAAAGATATTACTTTCTGTATATCTTATTAAAATAAAAAAACAATTGTATAGACGGTTGTAGAAAGAAATCCACTTTATTTTTGATTGTATATGTAGTGGCTGGGAGATAACTTCTCAAATTTAATTACTACTGAAAACAATACAAATCATAGAAACATAACTATTGAAAAAGTACACGCATCATATTTAGTGGACGAAATAGAAAAATGATGAATTTTTGGGTACATGGTTTTTCTCTTCCCTCTCCCATTAGAATGGAATCCAATACAGCAACATAACAATCTACTATCAATATTTTCAAACAAAAAAACACTCGCATTTTAAACGAGTGTTTCGTGACTATTAGGATAGTTATTTCGGAGGTGTGTTTTTCTCCCAGTGAATTTGGTGTGATGCATACTCTATCTAATCATGCCTATAAACATTGATATATCAATGCACAAATAATCGTCATAATTTCAAACTATGCAAAGCAAGGCATAAAACAACTTTAATTTTTGGCTAACTGGGGCTTAAAAATGTATATGTTTTGGTTAATTTCATCTGTATTAGTTTAAAAATCATCAAATTTTTTTCTTACTTTCTTTCGAAACTTAAAGCCAAATCGATTAGTATGTACCTCATTCCTGGCAAGAAGTTTATACGCATCTAGGATATTGGACATATGAGTAAAAATATAGATACCGACTGCAATCAACCCTATACAAATCGGATAATAAGGTGTTAAAAAACCAGCGGAAATAATTTTTTTCCTTTCTAATCCAATTGGTAAGAACCCTATTGCAAATAATCCGAATCCTACTATCATAAAAATTGCGTATTTTTTCTTCATACGTTCATATCTAATATTAAGCTCTTGGAGATATTTTTCATCAAACAATAAAGGTTCTTGTTTAAGCACTTTATATTTATCTTCTTCAAAAAAAGATGTTGACGCAAGTAAGCCTATTCCTATGGTTGCAAAAATAATCGTTGGTACTAAATAAGTTGATGGGTCTTGTTTAAAAATAAAATAAGGGATAAAGGCTAAAGCAACAAAAAATAAACCCATTGAGAAATATTTAGCAGATTTACGAACAGAGAGTAAAAAACCTTCTGCCATTTCTTTGCTAACATAATATCCTGACTCTTTATCATTGCTAGGTTCGACAGAGTCCTTTAACAGATAATCCATCGAAACACCAAAAATATTTCCAATCATAAGAAGTCTTTCAGTTTCAGGATACCCTTGACCATTTTCCCACTTGCTAACGGCTTGTCTCGTCGTGTTTAATCTTTCGGCTAAAGCTTCTTGAGAAAGCCCATTTTCCTTTCTCAATTTAAAGAGTTTTTCACCAAATTCCACTTGCTTTGAACTCCTTCCATTTGTTATTTTTTTATTAGTAATGTTAGAATTTGATTTTTTATTTCCTATTTTGTATTACGTATAAGTAACAAATGATAAAAAAACCACTACCTTCATTCAGCTGAATATTTAGTTAGAAGTAGTAAAAATACTTCAACGACTGTTACAAAGGGAACTTTATGCTTTTTATCACTGAATATAGATTGTTAAGTTGCATCCCTTCATTATTTTTCCTTACATCAAATGGAATATGATCACATCTAGTGGGTTATCTTTTAAAAAAAGCAGCAAGTAATGTATATTTATCCAATACACGAATTTTCTGTATTCCATTTTATTCCTATATAAACGATAACATGGGTATCTATTTGTTTCAATTCATTAGATTAGATTTGAAAAAAGCATATCATTTACCAGTGATAACTTTATATGTATCATATAAAGCGATAATTATTATTTGGAGTGCAGCGAAGATTGCAACTATATTGAAAAAGGGATTTTCATAAAAACTTAACCGATCGGTAAAAAGTTCTGTCTGTAATATCCTATTTCCAAAATCACCAAAATTAAAATTAGTAACTACAAATGTACCATCCAAAATTGAAAAGATGAGATTAAGAATTAAGAAGCCACCAAGATTAATTATCCATTTCTTTAATAATCTCATCTTGTTATCCTCTCTTAATAATCTTGATTTATTTCAAAAATAAAAACAAATGTAGTAAACACATTCAAAATATTATTGCATTATATCATAGTTTAAATAGCCTCCTAATACGCCACCAAGGATTCCCCAAATACCTATGCTAACGGAATGCCAGAAGATAACTCTTCTTTTATTTGCGCCAGCGGCTAATGAGGTGAAGGCAGCAATATGGGTGGAAGCGACTAATGGAGCAATAAGTGCAAGTCCTGGAACTCCATATTTATCGTACCTTTCCCTCGCTTTCGTTGCACGATTATGAATAAATCCTTCTTTTGTTGAATTACGATCACGAATTTTTGTCAACAAAGCATTAAAAGGTAAAATAACGAACATGATTGAAATCCAGTTTCCTATCATACTAATAATTACTGCTAAAATAATCGGGATCCCGATGAGAGAACCGACTACAGCCGCACCAGGAGATTCTACAAACGGAATGAAAGATATAACGAATACACCCAAATACTGTAAAAGCAAATCTAATTCAGATAATTGACTGACAAACTCTTGTACCATTTGACGAAACATGTAGTAACTCTCCTTTTTTAAAGAACGTTCCTTTTACTTTTCCAAGGTGTGTTCACTATTTTTTTCTAATTCGAGACATGCCATATATAATAGCAATAAATACGAGGCCTACAAATACGAATATATTTGTTATTGGCTCATTAACTCTTGGGATTGAGTCCTGAAAAATCTTTAAAAAAATTAATACCACTATGGTAAAAATAATTCCGATAATAGATACTTGTTTCATTGTTTCTCCTCTCTGATTGCATTCTGATCATTTATTTAATTATTCACTTTTTAAAATTTCTTTTTAATATGATCTCCTTTCTTAATTACTATCTAAATTTTAGAAAAACATTGCTCTTACTTCTACAATGCTGCAGTTGCACTTTGTCAACTTATGGTTGCAATCATGTTAAACAGTGTATTTTGTATAGAAATTCCCCACCAACCTTGAACATATAAAAAACTTAACTCAACGAAAAATTATATCCGTTTAAACCGTTATTAGGTTTCTACAAACTACAAGAATTGGATAAAACTACTTATCAACGAATTTATTAACGTAACAAGCACATGCTATTTTTTCAATCGCCATTAATGCAGTTATTGAAGAAGAAATACTTCATCGGAATAAATTTAGAGGTATAAGCTTGCCTTCTGCTTGGAACAAAGAAGCTGAGTTATCAGTACTCACATCAAACCAACAAAGCACAATTTTACATTACGCGAAAGAGTATGAGGATGAAACGTATTATTCAATTTTACTTTTGCTTTCTTATGCAGGAATGTGAAAAGGTGGAGCGCTAGGTCTTCAGTGGGGAGATATTGACTTTGAAGAAAAGTTACTAGCATTCGGGAAAAATTAGAAGATGAGGATTATGTGTTTTTCTCGTGGAAAGTATGATACCTATGCCGTTAACAACGCTATACGAAGGATTTAATAGGATTTTCAACGTGCCGAGCTAAAAGAGTGTACAATTCATTCTATTGGGCACTCACATGAAACTATATAAATGAATGACGGTGTACCAGTAAAAGCAATTACTGAACGATTAAGCAACACCGGAAATGATTCATACAACATACGGACATTTATTGAGAGAAATGGCAGATAAAATTATCAACATTGAAAATGGGGCTAATCTTTAACAGATAGCCCCTAAACCCTTATATATCAGGATAACCATTTCGGAGGTGTGTTTTTCTCCCAATAAATATCCCCTAAATTGTTATGTGCCATAAAGTCGTCCTCGGCACTATGGTAGTGGAAGTTGTAATAATAGCCATCCTGTGGTCTTTTTTCTGTGCGGACATGGAAGCGAATTAAATCCATGCCGGATTCATTGTTAGTAATATTGAAAATTTTTTCGCCGTAGTTGCCACTTGGCTTTTCTGAAATTGTTAACGATGCTAATGATGTATCGTCTAAGCTTGCTACTGTCATCGCAATGGCTTCCTCCATTTTCGGGAAGATAATGGAGTCAAATTCATTGCTAATTTTCGGGCCGATTTTTGTGCCGAATTTTATATAGGATTGCTCTTTCGCAGCGTCAACGAGCAATGTACTATAGTCGACCGGGTCTTCTTGTATTTCTGTCTCTATCGGAAGAGCAGCCGCTTCTGCAGTGCTTGTCCCAGGCGATGGTCCGATAGAAGCACGATTTGATGGATTTTGATCAAATGCTTCCCATATCTCATGTGTTGGCGTAATTAATCCAAAAGTTAAAAACGCAACCATAATGACGATACTTTTTTGAACCCATTTCTTCATTAATTAACACCTTCTCTTTATGTACAAATTGGTAATTCTATTACTTATATATACGCATAAGCCTATAAAAGGTTTCATATTTCTATAATTCATTGTACAATATTTATGTATAAAGTAAAAACTTCACATCTTGTGAAAACGTTTGTATGACCATCATCCTGTTGCCCCAAACTAATCGGGCATTTACTGACAGTATGCGGGTTAAATGTGTCGTTTTTTTAAAAGGAGGTACAAAACATGGAAATAACAATGGGTATTGGTCTTTTATTAATGTTAGGCTACTTATCATCTTTATGCTTCACGGACTAATAAAATTATTTTGTAAAGAGCACTATATAATTCCCACAAAGCCTACTACATCAATTTCTGTAGGCTTTTTACTTTTTATCAACAATGCATATAAACACTTTAAATAACATTATTGGGGCTGATTTTGGGCTAATTTGGGCTAAATTCAGGACTAATTATTAACGCTTTGGTGGGCATGTTTGTATGAATGACTATATACCTAGATTGGGGCTACTGCTTCAATCTTTTTTGGTTGGTCCATTATAAGAAAAGTTTACTTACAAAAAAAATAGCACTGTTTGGCACAGTGCATTTCTAGGTACATTAGATAACCCTTCACAGATAATTGTGGGAGGTAACTTTATTTTCAAAATAACTACAGTTAGCACAAAGATAATCTTTATTTATAAATATAGCACTGTTCATATTTGACCAAGGAATATGTTCAGAACATCTTTCGCATTTATCTACATATTTATCACGTAAAATACCATTCTCTAAAAAGACATACCATTGTTTATCCGATAAACTTTCAGGTCCATTTTTTATGACAAGCAACGATATTTCTAACGCTTCACCATCGTCAAATCTATTCTCGATAATTAGTTCTTTCAAATATGAAATAAATTTAGATGATTCTCTTAATATTCTCTGTTTAAGCTGGTCTCTTTGCATAAAACCTCTCCTTTTTCCATCTACTTCAATTCGACAAAAGGAAAGGATTCCCTTCCAATTTTAATAATAAAAATAAAGCTGCTAAGCCCAAGACATCGATAAACATCCTATCCGCATGTCAACAAACCATAAAAAATAGCCCCCTTATCAAATAAATAAGAGAACTATATATAATTCATAATTTATCACTTATCTTCAACTGACTTTAATAGATTGGCTTTAAAATACCTACGGGAAGCCAAATACATTGTTCGTCATTTGCTTCCAAGTTATCCTTTACACATAGATAAGCATTAATTGAATCACTCACTGAATAAACAATGCTTCCTTTTTGCATGACTTTTTCAGTTTTAGAATCTATTAATGGATAGGATTTCGCTTCGGTATCTTCTGTTACCTCATAACGTACACCTGTTTTTCTAAATTTTGTATCAGCTACTTTCATATCTGAACCAGGATAATACTTTTCACACTTTAGCCCTTCCCCATCGCTCTTGCAATATTTCAACATTTGATCACCATTCATATCCATTATTGAAGAATCGCGCCATTCAGTGAATATTTTCCCGTATCCTCCGCTATCACGATTAATATTAATATAAGTTGGATATGGATAGAAGGATGAACGAATTTTCATCGGAACTTCTTTAAAAACTACCAGATTGGTTGCTTGTACCCGATATTGCCCCATTTGATAAAATGTTTTGCCATCATATTTTTCAATATCATACGTTCTAAAGTAATTATTTCGCTTCACCACTAGCGAATCAAATGAACCATCTTCATTTTTCTTGTATACCTTGATGTCTTTTGTAAAGGTCATTTTTCCTGTTTGGTCTTTATATACATCTGCTCCATCATACCTTACGATAGCCTCTGATTTTGTTGGATTTACTACTGCAAATACAAATGCTGCTAGTAACACAATAAATAATTTTTTCATTATTCTCCTCCTACACAGTTTTTTAGAAAACATAATATCTTAGTATTATATACTAATAACCTAATATTCTACCAACGGATGTTAAAAACCCAACAAAAGTAGAGTGTTTTTCCATTACATAATTTCACCCATCTACCATCCTACCCAATTCGCTAAATTATATGGTCTATTACTTATTGATTGTGGAAGACCATCACGTTGTTCTAACCAATTATAGAAAGGTACAGGACGCTCTCTATGCACTTCGTCCTCCACAGATGATGTTTTTTTCGGCTGACTATTCTGCTAATTGCCAAGTAAGCAGAATACTGTAACGGCGTAATGGGAACTACTGCTCAACTTTCAGAAATAGATATCATCTATATGATGTAGGAAAGAGAAAAGACCGATTGCTTAATCGGTCCTTTCACTTCCGAATATTGTAAGTTTAAACTAACGCCTTTAGTTTAAACGTATTTGAGTAACCCTTTTAATACTATTTCACTCGATAATAACCTCTGCAAAAAACTGAGTTCTTCGGTTTAATTGCAATTAAAAATATATTAATGATATCTGCGGAGGAGATCAATGAGTTTATCCAACTTACAAATAATATAATTGATTTGATATTTCCTGATACATAGAACGACATAATGCCAGGAACTACCGATAATACAATAAAAGGCAAGCTCATAAAGATCAAAAATCTCGTTTTCGATTGGATTGCATTTGTATTTAGCCAAAAAAATATTCCGCTAAATGTTAAGCTAATATCACCTTTTTTATTTATGACAAAAATGTGTAGACATTCGTGAACGATGAAGACAAAGATACCTATTATAACGAGAGGAAATATATTAATATGAGTGAACCCTGTTCCAAAGAAATAGGGTATTAGAAAAATAATAATCTGAAGTAGATATACAAACTTCATATAATGTTTTCGATACCAATTATTCTGTATGAAAGGAGTCCATTTTGACAAATCCATACTTTTCTGTGGTAAGTGTCGAAACCAAATTATCATAATTGTTCCCTTCCCTCATCATTAAATCCACAAACATTGATGTAAAACTTCACAAATTTACTATGTTTATTTTAACATAAAATACCATAAAATATCCGAAAGATTCAATTAAATATTTCTTGACTCAAAATTGCGCAGACCTGCTCAAATTTGCTCTCAGCTAGAACTTTGAATTTCTGACTCACTTTTTTACAAAGAAAGTCCGCGAGCTTCCGTGCTTTTCTACTTTATAATGGCTAAGTCCCTATCTTTATGACGAACCGGATAGGAAAAAGCGAATGATTTCGACAAAATGATAAAGACTGTAGACTAAATTTATCTAAAGCATCTACAGTCTGGAACACTTCGACCTAATCTTGCTTTATAAGTATTCAAGTACAATCCTTGCTACTAAAGTACGCGGCAAAATTGTTAAAATACCACTCTCTTTTCGAACCAGCTGCCTATGTTCTTCATCGTATCCCATACAATCCAAAATAATTAAATCCACTCGGTAATCTTTAAGATAACGAGCTGCTTCTTCAAAGTTGCCATAATCATATGGTGAGGCAACAGCAACTGTAATATCATCCGAAACATTTTTCCACTTTTTTAGCATGCTTCTCCTTTGTTCTTCTAGCGGGATAATTAAACCTATCTTCGGTTGATCGGCCATTGCACTAATAGCTTGTGTTAAGATTCGAGAAGAATAAAAAATGGGCTTTCCACATGTTAAAGTCGGCAAATCATCTGTGCATAATACGACGACCATATCAACCTCTTGTTCTAACTTTGATAATTCATCTTGTAATAATGGTAGTAGTTTTCTTCTGTCCATTATGATCGATCTGCCATCACGTAATCGCGAAATACATGTGTTCTTTTCTTTTCTCGCTATAACTGTTAGTAATTGCGCTTCTTTTAAGGAGTCCAATGCTCCTCTTTCCACAATTTCAATATCTTTATTAAATATTTCTTTAAATGTGGGTGTAATGTCTGAACGAGGCGATTGTCCATTAGTCAAAAAACCGACTTTATTCATTCGTAGTCACCCCTAAAGTTTGTAGGTGTGTCATTGAACCGTATAATTTATTCAAAAGCATAAATTCATCTTCATCATAAAACTTAGCAGTGCCTCTTCCGAATTCCTTCGCCACTTCAACACTTGAACCCGGAATGATAATTTTCACAAAGTCTGTTGTACCTCGCTCACCTTGTACAGTTTGATAGGAGGCTTCTACACCTTCATATTCCACAAATAGTTGTACCACTTTTTCACCATTCACTTTTGGATGATCTAATACATCTAACATCAATAATGTCTGCTTTAGCGCCATATCCATTCCTCCACAATTTTTCTCTATTATTTTGGGTTGACGGCTTTTATGTAGTATCTTCTCTATTGCAAAAAGTACAATTGTTCAGAAATTAAAGAATTCAGCAATGTTATTTTTACCACTTTGATCAATCGATACCTTCCAATTCAATACATGTCACATTACTAATATCTATAACATCACATATCAGCAGAAGGCACTGCTTTTGAATATGATATTAGGTGTTATTAACAATATTAAAGATTACGAGCCATGGCAGCGAATTCGTTTTCGATATTTGCAATATGACAATATTGCAAATAGTCTGCAAATCGATTGTTAAAATATTAATAAACATTGTTACATAAGTTCAAATACATTGGAACATTTATCTGAAAAATAATCAAAAAGAACTAGATCAGATACGATGACTGAGAATTCATTACATAAAAAAAAGAGTAAACAAAGTCTGTCTACAGTCTGATGGCTCTTCTATAAGTCTGTTCTATGGTTCTTTTCGTCGTTTTGAGGGTTCTTTCCGTCACATTGGCTTATCTTTCCGTCGCTTCTGAAACATCCTATCTTCATTTCCCAGTAAATTAGACAAGGGGCAGCCTCGCTTTTGCGAAGCCACCCCTTTAGTATTTAATAGGTAACATTTTTCGTAAATTGTAAAGTCTCAACCCAATCATCTGGGGAATAATATTATATTGAAACGTATATGTTTCATCACCGCGGTAAAATTCCACTGTGTGCCTTCTAACTTAAGCAACGCAAACCCAACCTTCTTTTGCGTCCTTGCAGCCCCAAAGCATGCGCCAGTGTGAATAAGTATCTACAAAAACAAAAAGCAGAATTCCAGATTACGTAAATATGCCACCTATAATAGCACGATTTATATTATACTATAAAGTTTTTAAAAAGTAAACATTTTATTTTAAGTTACCACGGTATAACAGTTGAACATTCAATATTATATCCATGTTGAGCAGACCATTTTAGTAAAGAATCCCAATAGTTCTCGCAGATCTCAAAAATTTGTTGTGGGTCAGAGAGATTTCCGGACATCACCAACTCGCATAGAACCTCATATCCCTCGGGCTTATTTGTAAACGACAATGCTTCCGGTAATACTTGAGCAGAAGTTGTGAAGAATTGTTTATTGTGTAGTCCTAAAATCATCGCACCTGCTGTAGCAATTTCCATCGCCAAAATCGGTAAAAATGTTTGAGGACCTTGTACTTCAATATTTCTCATTTTGCCAATATACTCGTACATTTCTTCTACTAAAGTTCGACAGATCGCTTCTTTAAATATCGAGCTATCTACTGAGTTAGCTTTTGCTTTTAATTCAGAGAAAAAATCCTTCGGGTCATAAATAGGTAAAATGTTGAAAAATTGCCCATGCGTCAGTGGCCATCTTTCGTCAACTGTAGTCGCTTCTTCGATAATATCTTCTGCGCTGTCAAAATTCACTTCTGCCTTCCAATCTCCGGCTGTCCATTCATAGCAAAAGTCTTCATCTAAAGCGTTTAAAATACATTTTATTTCTATATCTGAAAATGGTCCATCTGTTTTTCGGGCTAATGAACCGTAAATCCCAATTGCTTGTACCTTCGAACCATATCTCTCCAAAACTTGGTTTGCAATGGAATGAGCAATTTCCATTCTTTCTTCTCTCGTTACTTTTTTCGGACCAATCATATTTATCTCTCCTTGTGAATGAATTATATCAATTATGCCTCGGCATAATTGCGTCCGGAATCGGCTTTGTGCTTGCACAAAGAACTCCTTTTTGATTCCGTGACATCCGCCGTAGGCTTTAACTTTTTTCAGCGGGTGTATGGACACTCGCTGAAAAAAGTTAATTGAGGTATATAATTGGCCGTGGAGGACCACGAGCTTAACGAGGAATTTTGTCTGCTGTCATGTGCAAAATCACCTTTCCTTAATTAACATTCTGCTTTCTTTTTTCCAACAAATCAGAAATTTCGCCTATATCCATTTCAAACATAACCGAGTCATGTAATAGAGGCGCAAAATAATAGGTAACTTTTTCTTTCCCGTATTCTTTCTCTAACCGCAACCACTTTTCAGTTGGTAGCAAACAAAAAGCCAACGTATCTCCGCCAAGTGAATCCATGTACCAACGAATTTGATATTTCGGAGCAATAAAGTCCTGTACAGCTTTCAAAGTTGTATCCCTATCCGTTCTTTCTTCATCATACGGGATTGCTTTCTTCACTTCATCTTTTATCAAGAAAATATCAACACACCTTGGCTTATCATTTTCAACTAGTTCAACATTTATTTTATCTTCTTCAAGTAAGTATTCGTTAAAATATTCCGAGATCGATTCGTCAAAATCTTTCCAATCCACCCAAACTAATGCTTCGCTATCCCAAAAGCTTTCTTCTTCCGCTGATGGATTTTTCAAAAACAGCTCGATTTTCCCCTCTATTTGATTCATACACATCCCCTGAAATTTCATTGTTCAAAGATTTTCAATTTTAATGATTTGTAAATTTTTTCTATCTCAACTGCATTTTCTGGCAATCCTGACACTTGCCCATCCCCAACCTCAATAATAAGCCATCTATCATCAACGGTTTTCCCTATATCGATGGAGAAAAAGTTACTGTTTAACTGATGGTCAGCTACCTCATAATCTCTATGTATGCGAGAACCAGTAATTGGCTCTGTTATGCTGTATCCTGAACCGCTAATCAGAACAACGTTTTCATCTTGATCCCATCCACACGCAATTACACCAGATGCAGGGATTACTGTTTCATGACCCCACGGACTAGGGGTTTCATAAGTTCCATTGACTGTGCCTTTTTTAATAAATCAAGTTCAAATGATGTTCTTATTTCTTTTTTCAGATCGCCATATCCTTCTTTTGCTTATTAAATTATTCTAATATATTAGTAAATGCACTAATGCAGCTGTGATTTTTAGAAGTGTCTAATACGGCAAACCTAATCTCTGTGAACAATTGTCCAAAGCCTTCATCCTCTAAAAGCTCACGCCACCATGCAGCAATTTTTTGTGGATCATTTCGAAAGACACCACAGCCATATGCTCCTAAAATTAGATGCTTGTCTCCTTTATATGCGAATAGCGCTAATGCTAATCGCATTCGATCTTTCATTACACGTTCTGCTTCCTGACTATCTTCTCCCTTCTCCAAAGCCTGACCGTAGTTCACAGCAGGTAAGGTTAGCACCGAGGCAGTCACTGGCTGTTTCATCAGAGCAAAGCGCTCATCACGGAAAAAGACTACATCTGGAGAGTAGATTGCATAATTCGTATACATCATCGATCGATTCGAACGATTTGCCTTATAATAGCCCTCGTTACAAAGCTGCGTTTTATATAACCCGCTGGAAGCTGCCAAGCTTTCCTCCTGAGCCATAGCCCCCTTTAAAAATCCACCACCAGGATTTTTTGCACTCGCAAAGTTTAACACCCCAATTTTCTCTTTTCCTGTTGCAGCAAAGTCAATAATTGCTTTTACCGTTGCTTCATTTCCCAAGGAATATACAGGTTGTTGTTGCAGTTTAGGAAGATTAAGATATTCTTTGACAATATCTTTCCCCTGTTTCGGGTCAATCAACTCACTATTCTTCTCCGAAAATTTCTGTGCTTCCGCAAAATCTATTTGCTCATTGCCATATATATAATAGCCTTGCTCCTGAATTCGCAATGTCTCCTGGGCAATTTCTTTTCGATTCATTGTTAGTGCTCCTTTTTATAGAAATTTCGTTTGTCTTGGAATCAATTCTATTCTTCTCTTTAAAAAGGAATAGATATCGCTCAATTAATTAACTATCCAATACTGTTTCATATTACCATATTTTGAATTTTAGATAAAAAAAATAGAGGCCCGTTCACAATGAACAAACCTCTTGAAAACACAATATTTACTTCATTTAACATCCAGAACACCATAATGAAACTTCGCAGTTGTTCTTGTTAATTGCTGAAAATGATAGTTGGCAAACCATTCTGAGCGAAAATGAGCCTTTAACACTACCCGTTTGCTTGCCACTCGTTTTGCCTCATTTACCCATTCTTCCGATAATGTCACATGTTCTCCAGCTAAGCGTAATGCTTCAAAATTATTAGCTTCTTCAATAACTTCTTCAAACATCGGATCCATATATACGACATCAAACGAATTGTCAGGCAAAGTCCTTAAATAACTAGTCGCCTCAGCCTGCACCACTTCAATTTGGCGCATACATGCAGTTAACGGTAGCTCTGTCGTTTCGTAGGATTGCATCCCCTGCTTAACAATAAATGCCACATTCGGATTCGCTTCTAGCCCAACAACTCGCCCCGCTTCGCCAACTGTATAAGCCGCCAACATAGCATCCGCTGCAAGTCCCAATGTACAATCAAGCACCGAATTTCCTTTTTCAAGCTGTGCCGCTTCTAAAAACGGCTCCGTTTCCCCACGAGCAACACGCTTTAAGCGAAACGCTGCTGAATTCGGATGGAAGAAAAACGGCTCATTCGCACCAAAAGCATAATACTCAAATCGATTCTTCCCAGCAACGATCACATGCGCATTCAATTCCTGTGAAATCTTCCGAACAGAACGCTTTTTTCGTGGCTCAAACGAAGCATCTAATTGTTCACACGCAAAAGCAGCGAGCGCCAACGATAAATCGTCTGGTCTGCCCGCTGTCGTAACAATGGTCTTTACTTCTCGCATGTTTGCTCTAAAACACCTGTTAAATGTGTAACGATTTGCTCCACAGGGAAGCCTTCAATCTGTTCACGTGGAATAAAGTATGCCAATTCCCCATCCTTTAAAATCGCCATTGATGGTGAACTTGGTGGCACATCCTCAAAAAAGCCACGCATCGCAACAGTCGCTTCAGGATCCTGACCCGCAAAAACAGTCACAAGATGATCCGGCTTCACCGCCTCCACTGCCTCACGAGCAGCCGGACGCGCCAACCCAGCCGCACAACCACAAACCGAGTTAATCACAACCAACGAAGTCCCCTTCGCCTCCGCCATAAACTCATTCACCGCATCAGCCGTCGTAAGCTCCTTAAATCCAGCCTCCACTAACTCCTCGCGCATCGGCTTCACTACCTGTCTCATATATTCATCGTAAGCGTTCATGCTTTTACCCTCTTTCATATGTATTCGCAAATGTTATTATAGCAAGGTTTCTCACGAATGTACAAAGACTTGCCTTTTGCCTGATTTCATGCGTTTTCGGGGGAAATGTGACTTTTTCGTGATTTTGGTGACTTTTTTGTGTAACGGATGGTGGATTTATTTAGGGTCGTTACACACCTAAAAAATGGGTTTTATTTAGCGCATAGACTCAAAACGTTTGTTCGCGATAAAATCGAACTAGTTTTATTACTTTATCAAAAGGTATTTTTTGCCGATTATAATTTCTAAATAAACAGGTACTTAGTTTTATTTTAATTATGTACTTTTTCCACAAATACACTTAAAATGGAAAATGATTAATAATTTTAGCTATTTAGGAGAAAGATTTAAATGAAAAAAATCGTAGCAATAATTGCAATTGTTTTAGTAGCAATTGTAGCAATTCCTTATTTAATATTAGTTTCACGATATGAACATTCAGAAACCTTTGATGATTTTCCCATACCTAGAGGAGTAGAGTCATTTGGAGAAGAAAGAAACTCCGATGGTGAAAATACTTTAAATATAATGGGTTTCAACTGGTCAGATCATAGTAATGTTCCAAAAGATTATAAATTATTTATAAAATTAAATGGTTGGAAAGAAGAAGAGATTGAGGAAGAATACGATGGCACGCTTAGGTATTCCTATACAAAGGGTAATTCATTAGTTGAACTTGCTTGTATTGAAGAACAATATGTTATTACTTTATCAATAGGAGAATTAAATAGATTTAAGGACCAAGATGGCAATTAAGCTATCTTGGTCTCTTTCATTTATGCAGCTACAACATTTGCAACTTGTGCAAGTTTAGCCGTTTTAATTTTATTTGCTCCAGCTTGTGCTGCAGCCATTCCAGTAAACGTTCCTGTTTTAACACGCCATTCAGATCCGTCTTGCTCAATATATGCTACCCAACTAAAGCGATATTTTAACACATCAAGTACATTTTCAGCTGCTTGTATTGTGCTATATGTGCCTGTTAAAACACGACATTTTTTGTTGTCTGTATTTGGTTTCGGTGTTTGTGTAGTACCAGCATTCTGAATCATCTTCAAGAAATCGCTCCATGGGACGTTACCTGAACGGATCTCTCGAGGACAGTTCTTGCCACTATAATGATTGTGCTGTACTACATCATCTATAGTAAGCTTCTCATCCTTCAATATTTTAGCAATTAATGCGGCAGTATTCTCGAGGGTTTTCTTGTAATTACCATCGGCATTTACACAAGTCTCCACGTGTATACCTTCCAGATTCCCTTTATCGTTACCCGCAGCCCAGCAAGACCATTCATGCAAGAACGACTGAACTGCTTCCTTTTCATCTACTGACCAGTGCCAAGAAGCTGAACGACTATTACCGTTATACTGTAGACGAGCATGAGCATCAGCATCTGCACCAGTTCGGTAGTTATCTGTTCCATGAACTACTACCTTTTTCTTCTTATTGATTCCACCATAAGTAACCTTCTTAGCTTGAGCTTCAGGAACTAATTTTTGGCGTATTACTACCATTAAACATCACTCTCTTTCTTCATTTTTCGTTCTTCAGCACGTGCAAGCTTCGCTTCAATTTCACTACGTACCCAATCTGTTAACTTTGTTAAAATCCAATCTGGCACCCATTGTCCCCAACCTGCACGAATAGCGTTAGCAGTCATCGATTGAATAATGTGATACAACAAACCAGCTGCTAATAGACCAAATACCACTCCTGGAGCACCGAAAATCATATCTAACAAATGTCCACCTGCAGGTAAAAGTAATAAAAAGAAGCTACGGAATAAACCATCGATACCATACGATGAACCGTAACTTTTATCTTTCTTACTTGCACGAACTCCACTAATCCAATCCATTATTAAAAAGAAAAAGAGTGCGGTCATCGTATACATTACGACTTCGCCCTCTCCATACAAAAATTCAAATATTGGTAAAAAAATAGCACCTACAAAACTAGCTATTAATCTTTGCATATTTTCCATTACAACACTTCCTTTTCTCATAATAAAAGCCCTCCACAAATTGTGTGGAAGGCTAATTCCCAAGCTTTTGGGAAAATAAAAAACACCTTCAATTTGAAAGTGTTTAATAAATCAAAATATTTTTCTTTCTAATGATAATATAGCTTTTTAATTTCTATGTTATAAAAGCAGTAATAACAGAAATAGAATTCAATTTTCTTACTGCCTGGTTAACAGTTTTTTATTATGACTTTATCAGTTCCTTTAAAGCACTCATATTATTGCCTGTCAAAACGGGAATGAATTCTGTTATTTTTTCTATATCCCAGTTCCACCACTTAATGATATTGAGAATATCAATTATTTCCTCCTCAAATCTATAGCGTATTAATTTAGCTGGATTGCCTCCAACAATTGAATAAGACGGAACATCTTTCGTTACAACAGAATTTGTGGCTATTATAGCTCCATCACCTATCTTAACACCAGGCATTATGGTAGCATTATAACCTATCCAAACATCATTCCCTATAACTGTATCACCTTTGAATCCACCACTTAAATTCTCTAAACCAACTTCCCAATCTCCACCAAATGCTCCAAAAGGAAACGTTGTAAAAGAATTTGTATTATGATTTGCACCATTCATAATAAATTTGACATTGGATGCAATAGCGCAAAATTTTCCAATTTTCAGTTTATCTCCTATAAAGTCAAAATGATAAAGGACATTTTTTTCAAAACCCAAAGGATTATTATGATCGTCATAATACGTGTAATCCCCAATTTCAATATTTGGATTAACCACTACATTCTTTAAAAAACATAGGCTTCTGATATTTTCCATGGGGAAAACACTTTTTATATCGGGACCACTCATTTTGCGACACTCCTAAAAATATATTTATTAGCTATTGAATAGGTGTTTATTTAGCATTAAGGGTATTAAAATGGTGTGTTGTTTTCATTTAATAAATCCCTCCCTTTCATCTACATAATTAATTCGACAAAAGGAAAGGATTTCCTCTTGACAATAAAAATAACGTTAAGCTCCGCTTGCGTTTCTCTTAAACCATATTTGCATACTCACTCCAGGACAGTACGTTTAGTTCTTCTTGCTTTGAATATAGATAATCAAGCATCTTTTTAAACTTTTCTGTTGGATATTTCATTTCATCTGCATTTACATCTTCTACTTTATGAAGTAGGAAAATCACCGTTGCCCCTGTTTCTATTACATAATCAATTCTTGCAGATGGATGATTGATTCTGCATGCGATCATATTCTAATTCAAGCATCAAATCAGGTAAATGCATAATCAATGGATTTGCTTTTTCCCACATGCGCTTTTCATGTACTTCTTCTGGATCGTCTAGTCTGCACATAAACGGAAATAAACGAGAATTTGGTATCTCACCACGAAGTACTTGTTCTGCCTCTTCTTTCATCTGATCTAGAAATCCATCTCGAACATTTCCGTCAGTTGTTAAATAAATCCGACGAGCTCTTGGTACTTTCCCTAAACCAGATGTAAATACTTTAATATTATCTTCCGTTTCATAGGCGTGGATTTCATCGAACACAACAATTCCTGGTCGGAATCCATCTTTTGTTTTTGCATTATTTGTATAATAGCTAACTTCAGATTTCGTTTTGATGTGACGAATCACTTGCCTTGTTTTTTTGAAATGTTTTTTGAATATCTTCCAGTGATCTTCTAATACATCAAATAAATCGTTAAACGATGTCTTAGCTTGTTTTTCGGATGTGCAGTGGTGAAATTTTAGTCAGTAAAGATGTAGCTGCATTAATCGAATTAGTAGAGCAGAAATTAACACAAGAAAATGTGTGGATTGATGAAGGTGCTATTAACCAAGCGATTGTCATCATCCTCACCTTCTATTTTAATCTCACTTGTTTTAAGTCCCAGTTCACTTAATATTTTAAGCATTTGTGCATTCGTTTTATTGAGCTCGCCAATGCTATCATTTTTCTTTTCACCGCGAGCACCTGGAACTGTGACACCTCGCTCTTGAATATCCTCAATGAGCATGTTTTTCACATCCCACATAGCTAGGTAATCATCAAATAAATCCATAAAGTGTGCCTGGGTTGCTCCCATTTCAAAAAGTTGCTCTCGAAGATCCTTTTCAATCCTTCTACGCAACTTTTTATTACCTGGTACTAACTCAACGATTTCGGGTGCAATTGTTACCGCTTCTTGCCCACTTTCTTGTGTGCACTGCTCCTTCTTCTCTTTCCACTTGTATCGCTTGTACCAGGATTTTACCGTATTTTCCTTGACGTTGTATTTTCCTGCAATGTCCTTATATTTCATACCTTCAAGCCAATCTTCAAATGCTAATTCATGACTTTGCACCCTTACCGCCCACCTTTCCTATTGCATATTTATACATCAACAATTTAGTGTGCATGTTGTCGCGCGGAAATCTGAAAAATATATTCATTCCTGAACCCTACTCGTTGAACATTTCCCTTAATAAATTGCGAATTTTTTTACCCGGGGTGTTATTTTACATACTTCAAATGTTGATCAGCGAATTCCACAATGTAATTCACTTCATCAGCTATAATTCGTAACAGTTCACACGTGAATTGAAGTTTATCAGCTGATTTTAATTGCTCACGCACTTTATCTACTGTCATGTGCTTACACTTACGAGCGTTAACACAATCTCTTATTTGCTTGTATCGATAGTAAGCATAGCGAGTGAAAGCATTCAGCATGTCTCGCTCATACCAATCACGTTGTGAGTTCGTAATGACTGCATCTATAATCTCTGTGTCATATGTCCATGTCCCATCAGTTAGATTCATGCTACCACCTCTCTTCATTGGTAAACTTAGGCGCCCTCGTTGACTCTAGACGATCATGTACATCGTTATGGCACTTAATCCATAAGCACTGTAGGTTACTTAAAGTTAAGGATAGATGTGGATGAGTCTTCACTTCTTTCAAATGATGAACGTTCTCTGCTTTGTGATAACCACCAGCTGCCTTGCATAGTTGACATTCGTAATTGTCTCGCTTCAATGCTTGTTGTCTTAATGTCATCCACTCTTTTGATTTATAAAATTTCATTAACTCACAGTTATAGATGAATGAGATTAGCTTCTGTTTACGTTCCTCTTTAATCATTGTTCATCCCTCACAATTAAATACATAATAAAAAGCTATCTCGAAATGAGATAGCTTATAGCTACAACATTGGTTTGAATAAAAGAAAACCATAGGCTAACCCTTTTACTCCATAGAACAGACTTGGAGCGAGTATGAACCATGCCAATTTTTCATCCAATTCTTCAACCTTTTCTTTACTAGTCTTTTTCTCTATAACTTTTTCTATTAACAAAGCAATGATAATAATCATACCTGCCAGTAGTAATGAAGAAATCATTTTCCACATTAATGAAGAAGCTAAGAAAAGATAGACTTCTGGGAACAGTATGAAATCGAAAATAGGTATGAGCCAATCTATTATTGTTCCATCTAAAATGTTCTCAATTGATGGTTGTTCGTTTGTTAGTTGCCTTTTAACTTCTTTAATAATTTCCTTTAAAAAATCTCTCATTATCTATTCACCCACAACTCATATTTTGTTTCCAATTATTTCTACGGAATTGGAGGTGAAAAGTTTCGTTGTAGATTTCAATACCACCTATCAAGGTATAATAAAAAGCCACACCTTGTTAGATGTGACCTTGTAGTGTTGACGTCTCCGCAAACGTCTATTCATTTGTGATTGCCTGTTTCTTCATCTGTAAATATATCACGACTTGGCAAGCATGGTTGTTACCTTGTGATACCACCTTACGAATATAGCCATAAGAATACCCCAATTTATCTGCAATCTCTTGATATGTCATTCCATCGATAAAGCGAAGCTTCGCGATTCTATATTCCAATCCTTCTAGCTTTTCTACGTTCTCACGAATTTCTTTTTCAATTGATTGATATGTTCAAGTTTAGTTTCTAATGAAGCAATGCGTCTTAAAATATATATTAATTTTCTTTGTAAATCAGGATGTAAATAAATTTCCGGTTCATCTATAACTAATAAATCAGCATTTTTATTTTTTATAATATGCGTCAGTAATTGTAGCCAAATTTGGAACCCGTTACCTGCAAAATTAATTTCTCTATCTATCCTATCTTCCGAATAGAACATATGAATAGTGTTAGATAAATAACTTTCCTTTTCAGGTGCTTGTAAAACTACTCCATTCCAAGTATCTTTTACTGTGTTTTTAAATAGCTCAAATTCATCTTTATCATAATACAAAATATTTCTAAATAACCTAGATGCTCTCTTACTATTAGACCAATATTTAATGTGATTTATATCATGAATCTCTTCTTCTAATGGACCTAACATAGGGACTATTTGAATATTTATCGGAAATTCCTCTTTAAATTTTTTCGCAGTTTTTATATTTCGTTCAAAATTAATATAAAGAATTGGCTCTCTGTCCCTAGAAAACTCTATTATTAAAGATTTATTTTCTTCAAATATGTACTCCAATAATGTAACTTTATCATTATAATCACTATGAACATATTCAATTTTCACAGGTAAGCTATTTATCGGAATATAATAGCCTTCAACTATTTTACCTTGTGAATTTGTTAATACTTTAGGTTTATATCTCAGAGGATGAAAATTACACAAAAGAACAAATTAGAGAACACATAAATTTCATGGAACAATGGTTTGATTCAAAAATCGAGCTTTTAAATTAATATAGTGGAGAGGAAAAACTCCTCTCCGAAATAAGTCTAACTTTTCAGGTTCAGTACACGGAAAGTGTGACTTCTTTATATCCGACATTTCTTTTAGATACTTAAACAATTTCAATATCATTATCTCGAACTAAAATTACTTGAGAATTAGATATCGGAGTCAGTGGAATTTTATTGTTATAATTAGTAATTACCTCGTCAATCATACTACTAAAGTATTCATGTCCAAAATGAGGAACAGGATATGATGAAATCAGATTTAAACCCATAGTTGTTTCTAAATGCGGCGCTTTACTCATTTCATCCATATATTTTACATATTCAATATCAGGTGCCATTATAATTGAACCAGCGGACTCACCTATATATAGCTTACCAGAACCAACTTGTTCAATAATTAATTGATCTATCCCTGACCTTTTTAACTCTTGAAGTAAGAAAAATGTATTTCCTCCAGATACATATATAAAATCATTTTTCCTCAATATTTCTTCTGCTTCATATTTATCAACTTTTGATATTTCGAATATTTCTACAATCATTCCCAACTCTTCAAAGGCTGTTTTTGCAGAATCTACATAATGTACTTCCTCTTCAACTAAACTTGCAGTTGGAATAAAAGTAACTCTTTTTCCTTCAATGTTGTCTCCGACGAAATCTTTCAAAAAATGACTAGTATCATAAAACGAAGAAGATAAAAACATTTTTTTCATAAAGCGCCTCCTAAAATAAGAACTAATGTTTCTGTTTTTATAGTAGCAGACTTTTTAAAAAAATCAAACATTAATCTACTTTCCATCCCCCTCTACTTATATATAATAGTGCAAATGGAAGGTTGTGGCCGGCTCTTCTTTGAGAATAAGATAACTAATTACAGTTGTCTGTTTTTCACATGTGCTTTTCACGCTATATTTCCTATAATGGAAATATAGAGGGGGTTACACAATGAAAAAATTAATCTACATAGGAACCATGTCTGCACTATTACTTTCAGCTTGTGGTGAAGAAAAAGCTGAAGAAACAGATAAGGCTCAGGAAGAATTAGATAAAGCGAAAGAAAAGGAGGCTGAACAAGCTAATAAAGAGGAAGAACGAAAAGCTAAAGAAGCTGAGGAAAAGGCTCTTTCTGAACAGAAAACAAAAGAGGAAACTAGAGACATAACAGAGAAAAAAATTTCCGCAGATGAAGCAAAAGGAATACTTGAGTATTCAGGTATGGGTGAGAACGATAAATTAATTAGTTTAACCGTCGAAAATGGCGAGATTAAAGCAGTAATAGACTTAGCGCCAAACAAATTCAATTTACCACCAGAAGATATTGCTGTGTCTATGTACAGTCAAGCATCCGATGCGTTACTAGAAGAAGAAGGTTGGAAAACATTAACGATAGAATATGTTGATATTGGGACAGTATCTATGAATATATCTGAAAAACAATCAAATGAACTCGGCATGTATAATTTCCCGGTATCCATCATAACAGGAAGGTTGAAGCAATAATTTAGTCCACTTAAATGAGTGGCTTTTTTCGGAAAGTGGTTACTCAGGTTAGGAAATAAGAAATAATTTCCCGGGTAAGCGCAAGAAATGACAAGCCTAGTCTTATATTCCAGCACTAAGCGACTGATTTTATCATTATTCTTCGCCTGTCTGAAAGTCCAAGTAGGCAATAAAACGAACGTTTGTAGGTACATTGTTCATCCAATTCCACCGCCTAATCTAGTAAATCCTCAATTTCGAATGTAATTTCTAACTTCTTTGCTGCCCGACAGTATTCAGACTTATCACATCAATGTTTTTTACGTCCTAACTTCACTGCTTGGTAACGTCGTTCGAACGTATTACTCTATTTTCGGTGCACCATAACGGCCGTCACTTTCCTTATGAATGACGCGAATGCGTGCGAGTAGCTTTTCATTGGCGACATGATAGCTGTTCGGCTTTTTGTGAAATGATTGATAATACGTACTTTTAGGCATTTTTAAAATGCGACACATCAATTGGACGGGTTGATGCTCGCTTTCTTTCGTAATATGGTCGATCAGTTCTTGGTCTTCTATTTTTGCGCGAATATGGTCATAGCCTTTTTTAGGATATCTACCTCTTGTTTTAAGCGAAGGTTTTCCTTCTGGATAACAGCTACTTCAGCTGCAGTTAACTCCCCCAGTTCCTTCAATTGGAGAATGGATTTTAATCCATTTATAAATTGTGACTTCTGACACACCATATTCGCTAGCTAATTGATTGACCGGCGTACCCGAACGATAAAGTTCGACTACTGTTTGTTTGAATTCTTTATTGTACTTTTTTGACTCATGGTCGGACACGTCCTCTCTTATGCTCAATTCTATTGATTTAACCGAGGTATGTCCACTCATCTATAATACATCCAACTAGTCCATTACTGGCTCTGCTTTATTTAATTCCATTAATCCTGTGCCTCCTGCTCACTCGCGGTAAACCCATTAATTTATAAAGATGTAATTTACATCTAATCAAATTTTAACAACCACGGCCGATTTTTTAAAACTATTTGGTCAGACATGGAAAAAAGGTCAGTTTCTTATGAAGATAATCGACCTTTCTTATAATTAGCTTACTTTAATCAGGTTAATTGAAGCAGCTAGAGCGGGACCATCGCAAGTACTGAAGGGGGTTACCTGTACATTTCTTAATTGGACAGTTCCACCGGCAGGGATAAATATAATTGTTCCTCCAGAAACTGGTGTGCATAAAGCCCTATCGGCTTCGAGGTCTTGAACACCATATCTAGTTTGAATAGGATTGACCTCACTTCCATTCACAAATACTCCCATAAGTGCATCAAGGGCAGTACTTGAATCAAGTTCCACAAGTGCATAGTAATCAATATAATAATCACCAGCCTGGGCGACTTCAATCGTAACTGTATCAGGATTCAAAGTTATTCCAGCCGTTCGTCCAGTACCGTTCCATCGCATTGGTTGATTAGCGTTAAGCGTTACGGGATTTACCCGAAAGAAATTTCCATATGCCGGTGTTGCCTGTGGGGGGATTTTCCCTATATCTATTGCTTTAAATACTTCTGATACCGGAACAACATCACTACATGGTTCACAATGGCTGAATGAACGTTTTTTACGTGAACTCAAAAAAACGCCTCCTTTTTTATGTGTTCTAGTAATTTATTCAAACTATTTTTTTTAGTGTGTACATTTGATTTTCGTACGCATTTACTCAACAATTTCTTTGGAATTTTGACGAATATCAATTGTTCTTTTTTGAATTGCGCTATTCTGTTATTTGCATCAGATATTTCATTGGAAGTAAGTTTTATATAGCTTGTATTACTCAAACCAATTGGTTTTGAATAACCGAACAATGCAAACCATTCTCCATCACCGTGAAAATTAGCTTCTGTTGTTAATATATCTTTTACTTCATTTGCTTTAGGTAAATAAATGTTCCAATTACTTTCGAGTACTTCATATTCATTTGGGAGTAGACTATTAATTAGTAAAGTACATCCTGAAAACAATAATATAATTGCTACAAATAACGCAATTAACCATTTTTTAACAAAATCACTTAGATTTAAAGACGACTGTCTTTTATTATGATTGCATAGTGTCTATTTTTTTACTGACTGAAAATTTATATGTATAGAAATCATAGTATGGCAAAGCATGAGTTGGTAGGGAAATGGAAAATGTGCAACAAATTAGATTGACCGTTATAAGAGCTGAATAGCAACCTCTTAGAAGCGTTTAACGAGCCTGTGAGCGTTGATAGTGAAGTAGAGAAATCATTTACATAGGTTTCTAATCGTTGCTACAAAGCCATTTGTGAAGCTACAGGAGTGTTTGAGGAAGCATAACAAAAAGACTTGCATACATGAAATTCAATCATAAACGCAAGTCCTTTCTTATTAAACTAAAGCACTTTGCTAGTCCAAGAAGGTTTGTTCTTTGTTCGGTTTGATGTATAAATCAATTCTTTCTTTAGCACTTTCACTCTTACCCCACAATTAGTTACCGCACCAGTATGCACTACTAGGGGTCAGTGTATCATCTGTACAGAGAATCCAATAGAAACCCGAACAACATTTAAATAATACTCAAAGTTGTTCGGGTTCAGTTTTAACTATTCTTTTTTTCTATTGTGATGATCATTTTTCCTTGTTCTAAAAAATAATTTCCATTGGCCATCTTACTTTTCAACTCTCCAGAAGTGACGCCTTCAGCAAAGATTCCTTTTTCTTCAAAGAACATACTATCAACTATTTTATTATCTGAACTTTCAAAAAAGCTGTATCCAATAAAAGTTGATGTTGATTTATGGATATCTTCTTTATTATATTCCGAATAAAAAATCGTATAGTTTGAATGCAAGATCCCATTAAATTCTCCTTCGATTGAATATTCAGCTGTTGCTTGAGCAATGGAATGAACGGGTTCTGTTTCTGTCCAATTTAAAAGATTTAAGTCGCTTTTCAGTACCATAGTTATTTCATCTTCTTTCGTTAGAATTTGCGGAGTTAGTAACAACTCTTAAAAATAATATACCATCACTAACCTGACAACTAATTGTCAAGTTAGGTAAAATAAATTCGAGTCATTTTTTCTATATGAGCCATTATTTTATTTTTAAAACTTTTGGGCGAAAGGACTTCGACCTGGGATCCAAAACTAAGAATTAACTTTACAACCCACTCTTCATCAGGATAAGAAATTCTAACTAGTAAATGGTCAACGCCACTTTTATCAATGTTTGTTTCGGGAAACGAATCAAACACCTCTTGAGAACTGGTTAGAGGGAATCGTAAAACTATATCGATTTTAACTATTTCTGATTCTAATGATTTCATCCAATTTGAAAATCCCTGATAACCGTCTAAGTATTCAAAGGATTCGGTAAATACTGAATTTCCAACTTTCAGTTCATGTATTCGAGATAAACGATAAAATTTTGGTTTCGTCTCATTTTCTGGCCAACCGAACAGGTACCAACTCAAATGATAGAAGAATACTTGAATTGGTTTTACTTTTTTAGTTTCAAGCTGTTCTTTTTTTGCATAAGAAAAAGTAAGACACTTTTTATCTTTAATCGCTTGTCGAATATCGGTTACCTTAACTCCGTCCTTGTTATTTAAGAAAGAAAAATCAATTGAATTTTCTGGTTTGGACTCATTAAGTAAGGTTATTTTTGCAAGGATATTCTGTAATGCCTTGTCAGTATGTAAAGTCATCGTACTCGTTAGTGCTTCCTTGATTAGACGTAAATCCTCTTCTGTAAAGTAACTATGAGGAAAATAATAACCTTCGATTAGGCGATATCCCCCGAGATTTCCTTGTTCAGCATAGATTGGAAATCCAGCAAGTGATAGAGTATCCATATCTCGATAAACTGTTCGGGTTGAGACAGCCAAATGTTTGGCAACTTCCTCAGCAGTTACTTTTTGCTTGTTCAATAAAATAAATATAATTTTTAATAAGCGCTCTATTTTCATAAGTATCCCCTATTTTTTCTTTTATCAAGTGCTCGATACAAGGTTGATTTCGATAATTTTGTTATGGCACAAATTTTCTTTATTGTCATATCGCCCTCAAGCAACAATTAACATATATTAACTTATTCAATGCCATTCCCTAAAACCCTTCTTCTTCAACTAAACTACACCGTTAGCCTTCCATGTAGCTAAAAAATCAACGCTACACCACAGAAAATGAAAGATTATTACGTTCTTTCATGGGAGTTCAAGTACATTTCTTCACAATCTTTACATCAAATTATAGGTTTCATTATTATATATACTACTGTTTTTAATTGCCTTTCACCCACACTTTTATAAAGATTTTTCATTTACTTTATCATTCGTCTCCAATAAAATGTAAATAAATACATATAAAAGAGGTAACAAAATGAATCCATGGATAAAGACCATTCTGGGTGTAGTTATAATATTCGGCTTCAGTATAACATTAAATCAATTGATGGAACCTGGTATTCTAAGCACTATGCTAAAAAGCTTAGTTATTTTAATTGTAATACTTGTAAATAATTTCACTAACAATAAAAATACAGAACACAAAATAAACCAAGATAGCCATTAAGCTATCTTGGTCTTAGTTTTTCATTTAGCAACATACTTAACCTGCAACTTTCCTAACTCTGTTTGTAACGTTCTCACACCCTCACACCTCAAATAAAATTCAAAGCGCCACCGACTAAAAGGTAATTCAGCTGTTTGTCAGTGCCCCCGGTATTTTCCGTAAAAGCTTTATTTAATCAATTAAGTTAGATGCTGTAATATTCACCGTTGAAATCGTCTATACTTTTATGTCAAAAAATTTATCATCTTTAAAACCCTCGAATCTATCATTTAAAGTTATAGTATTCCTAATAATTCACATTTACATTATTAATTTTAAAGATTGCTTTAAAAGGAACATCATTATATCCTTCTTAACAGCCATCATTGTAAATATAAAACAATAATGGATATTGTTTTTTCACAAACATAATAGTAATATTTACTCAAGGTCATTAAACCTATTGTTTTACATCAATTAACAATAATAAAGAAAAATCAACTTAAATTACTATTGTTATTATGTATTTCATTATAAAACGATAAAAATAATTCTAGGAGGAACATTTATGAAAAAATTAGCTACTTCAATTATCGCAGGTGCATTATTAATCGGTGGAACAATGAGCATCCCGACACCAATAGAGGCAGCAGCGAAAACATACAAAAATTGCGCAGAGTTAAATAAAGACTACAAAGGTGGCGTTGCTAAGGATGCCAATGTGAAAAACAAAGGTGGAAAGACAAAATACAAACCTTTTGTATCAGCTGAACTATATAAAGCAAATGCTTCGAAAGATCGTGACAAAGATGGTATTGCTTGCGAGAGATAAAGTTTGTAATACCGTTAAGGTGAATAATATGACTATATTTTAAGTTCCCGATTAACTTACCTTGGCTGAAACTGAGGTGGACCTTCATTACATTGATGCTTGCAAAATTCACTGCCCGCTTGATGATTAATCCTCAAAACGTTAATCAATTCCTTATTGCATCAACGTTTACAAAGTTTTTTTGGTTCAAGTTGGTTCAAATCAGCTTAAACCGCATAAAGAACTTAACAGATTTAAAGCATCAGCATCTTGCTGGTGCTTTTTTTATACACACGGAATCCAATATTCAGACTGATAATTCTTCCTTAAATAATCCCGTCCATTGGATTCATCAATAAACTCGATTAATAGTCTTAGAATAATAAATTGAGCTGCAACTGAGTTCACCGCGTTTAATAAGTTTCCTTTTGTGACATTTTTAATTCTATCGTGTTTAATTGATTGATAATCTTTCCACCAATTCAAATTAGCATATAGTTTTGAAGCTTCAATATTTTCAAATGGAAAAATTACTATATTGTCATCGTTTATCGTTCGTGTACCAGTTGCTAGACCAAAATCATTGCGTTTTTCAATAACTTGGACATAATCTTTCATTTTAAAATACTTACCGTTACTCTCGATGCCGTTATTAATGCAGAGCTGTTTAAATAATGAATCTAGTTCCGAACAAGGTAACAATATAATAGATGCAAACTCATCGGAATACACATTTTTGTTTTTGTCAGAATGTGTTACGTATTGATTTGTTTTTACTAACATATTTTCAATGGACAAATAATATTGCCAATGCATTTCGAATACTGATCTGTTCAAAGATATTATCCTTTCTATACTTAGTTTTCGCTAAAAAAACTTAATAAATTTAAAGCATGTGCATCTTGCTGGTGCTTTTTTTCTGGCATTAATTCCAGATAATAATTTTGTGTGGTTTGAATATTAATGTGACCTAATCGCTTTGAGACATATGCAATATCTATATCTTGAGCAAACAAAAATGATGCGTGAGTATCTCTCAGACCGTGAAAAGTAGTTCTTTTGATGTTAAACTTCTTCAATAACTCAGCTAATGATTGAGGAATATGATGAAGTTGCTGGAAGTCGTTCTCCAGAAGGTCTTCATTATTATGAGATTGAAGGTTAAAAAAGCACAGAGAGTTCTGTGCTTTTCATGTTATAAGCTGTTTTCTTTATTCCCTAATCTGGTCGTTAGCTGAATAAATTGGTTATATAATTTCCGTTAAAAAATAAGATTAAGTCTCCAAATGCCCCAATACAAAAAAATATAAAATAATAACTTGCTATTGTCGCCGTTTTGTTAAATAGTTCCTTGAGTGCTTGAATAAACAACTCGTCAAACTTAAACCAACTTAATATCCAACTAATTAAAAGAAAACTTACAATCATCATTTCCTTTTTCTGCCCCCTTGTTATATGAACTTTTTAGTAAATACATCTTTTCTGTTTATTGATTTCTTAAATCTTTTGCACAATAACAGCTTTTGAAAACGGAAATGTATAAAAAAATTGCTTTATTTCAACGCGATTGGAAACTGAATTCAATATTTGAATGTATTCAGCAGTTTTACTGAAATCAGAAATGACTAATCGACCATTTGGGCTTAAAACTCGCCACATTTCAAGAATCGCCTTCCTTCTTTCTTCAACACTTTTAATGTTATGGACCACGAAGTTTGAGACAACAACATCGAAACTTCCGTCCGAAAATGGAAGTTCTCGAGCGTCGGCCTCCATGATGTCGATTTCTTCCACACTTTCAGCAACCATATTAGCTTGTAGTTTAGCTTTTCCATTCCCTCCTAAATCCCATTTTGACCAAACATCAGTGGCTGTCACCTTACAACCCCTTTGAGATGCGGAAATAGCTAAAAGTCCACGACCTGTTCCCACATCAAGAAGTTCATCACCTGATTTAGCTTGTGCAAGGCTCAAAATCACCTCTCTGTGTGCGATTTTGATTGTTGTTGAGTATGTAAACATCCATAGGCCAGTCACAAGACAAATCAAACCATAGCTCAATACAAATCCATTGACTGAACCAAACACACCCAATAACGTAAATACCAGACCGATAATAATTAAAAAGGCAACCCAAAATGGAGCGTCAACTCCATATCGCATGGTAATTTTCATTTATCTTGACCTCCTTTTCTACCCCTCATACGAAAAGCACTTCATAGTGTTTTCAATAAAATGACATTTATTGCATACTATTTTCCTAATTTCCATATTATAACATTAATACCTTTTTATTTGAAATTAAATTCTTGTATGATCCTTTATTGATTGTATGTAATCTCCATATTAGTTCAGTGACGATTTCATGATTCTATAAGTAGTTTATGTTCATTAGATTTAATTCAATATACTTAAAATTTATCTGTATACTTCTCAAAAAACTAATTTGGGAACAAAAATAGGATAAATGTTGCTGTTTGCTTGCTCTATTGCAAAATCAGCTTCATTTATCCTCTACAAACATTGATATATCAATGTTTTTTTACTCTATTAACTGTGAAGACAACCTAAGATGATCTAATACCGTTTATGCTCAATTAGATTTTTAAAATTTCTATTTCTGATTTTCTATTTATATGGTTACATTCACTAACTGGCTTAGTTGCATGTCCATTGTCATCTGTACACCAAGACTGCGATTGGAATGCAAGAAATATACCAACCCATCTATTTTCTTCCTCAAAATGAATGAGTACACCACCATCTTGCCATATCCCGTCGTCTGTTCTAAAATCCCTACTATTTCCTTGATTCATATGAATATCATGAATGCCTCTACCTGGAGAAAACCCAAAATATTTATCTCTTTCATTTTCAGTTTTAAATTTTTCTCCGTAAGCATAAATTGTAGCTCTTTTAGTCATTGCCTCTTGCATATATTTATTAACATTCTCATTTAAGTCATTGTCTGGTCCATTTTTTGTTGCAGGTAGAGGAATCATTTTTGAGGGATCAAATAAGCCACCACGAATATAATCTAAAGCAATTTCGCGATTTTCACTAGTAACTTCTGTAAATCCTTCTTCGTAATTTGGAATAATTGTTATTTGATTAGAGTTGAAATCTTCACTAACAAAATATAGGACTTCTGAAGGCTTTACCTTAGAGGCAACATTGATCGCAATCCTATAATCTTCCTCACTTTTATCCTTCTTTGTTGCTCGAATATGCACTTCGTAATGAGGCGTCTTATCATATGAATCCACAGTTCTAACGTCAACAACTTTACCTTTTAGCACTCCGTATTTGAATAAGGGCATGAACTATTACCTCCTATAAAGTTATGATAATAAAACCTTATACCAAGATTAAATACAAAGTAATAATTGTTTGACTCTTGGAAGCATCATTAGTTAAATACAAGCTCAAACTTTCTATTCGTATAATCAATCACCATACGCCCATCATTAGCAATATCACTACCAAAAACACCATCTAGCTTGAAAAAAGTAGCAAGATCTGTCAACATCTCTCTCACGTTGTGTAAATTGATTGATTGATTCTCATTCAGATTAACAATTAAACTTTCTATACTGTCTAATTCTCTTTCCTTAACATCACCGAAGCCTCCAGAATGTATCATTCTTTTCGCTATTTTAAGATCATCGATTTTCGACAGGAGCGGTTGTCCAAAATGGGTTTTATTTGCACCTGTGTCTAAACCGAAATACAACGGAACTTGATTCTGACCTTTCACTTTCAAAATCGGATACCCACAGAAGAAAAGATTGTTCTCCACACCTTCTTTTCGTTGCGGTTTCTGAATTATGACCTGTTTTCGTCCATAGTCGATTTCCAGAAAAATATGTTGTATGATATCCCATCCAATGATGCCGTCTACCTGCATTATTTCTTCCGTTTTTGGATTTTGAATCATTAATAAATCATTCGCTAACACCAATGTAGGTTGATTATGAATCGTCAGATCCTGTATGACAAATGAATCGATGATGGCCAAATCGGTACTGAAATTTTGGTTTGTTGAATTTCCAACCTCCAATTCTTCATCTTTCACAATGTTAATATTACAGTCACTTACTAAAGCATTTGAGATGACCGTCATCCCTGCTCCAGTATCTAACCAGAAGCATTTCTTATTTCCATTAATCATTACATCAACCGTTGGAGAGCCAGAGATGCTTAGTTTCATAGGAATACATATTTCATCGTTTAAGAAGGAGAATGTTGTTTGTTCCGACTTACTACAAGCTCTCGCAATTAAACGATTGCTTTTATCTATGCTTTGATCATCAAGAAGGCCGAGTATCTCTAATCGTTTCCATTCGGATTTAGTAAAATAAAGCTCAAATAAAATCTTGGCACAGTCACTTCGCAATGAAAGATCATGAGACTCACAATACAGATTCTTTAAAATTTCTGCAGCCAAATATTCTTTTCCTTCAGTAATTAATGTTAAAGCAGAGGCAAATTCTTTTTGTTCATCATTCATTTCTAAAGTTGCAAAATCAAACTTCTCCATTTTGTCTATCACTTTCAAATTATCCCCTCCCACAAAGAATTTATTTTTCTTTATTACTTCTTCACACTTCCAACAAATTCCTTCTACTTCAACAAAACTTCATCTTTAGTTGAATTATCAAATCTTTTTGAAAAACAAAAAAGCAGCCTTTCGACTACTTCACCATCAAATTTTGTTTCTGACTCTAAATATCGTTGTACTGGAAAACTTCATATGCTTACCAATTGCTCGCATGCTATTCCCATTAAGCAGCCTGTGAAGCGCCTCAATTTTCTCTACCCAATGCACTAATGGGATTCGTTTTTGCGCCTCAGCAACCTTAATGTCATATTGCCAAATGCGATTGTTATTGGAATACTCACGTCACTGCACTTTAATAAATACCGGATCACTGTCCACCACGCGCATTTGGAAGTGTTGGCTCAATGCCATACTTAGCCGCTTTAGCCCCAATGTAGCAGTTATTATCCACTATCGCTACCGGTTGCCTTGCTTCCTCAATAGACTCAATCATCCAGCTATAATCCTCAATCCATTTCAGTAAAATTTTTTACCTTGTTTTGTTCTTTTAACATAGTTTTGCATTCCTATGTATTATCATGCTCATACGTACAAACCTTATAATAAGGTCTTAAACCAATTCTGAGCTGTAGTGTTTGACGACGCTTCGGCTTTTTTATTTTTAATCTATTTCTCAGGCAATGAACTATACAAACAAAGCTATCACGACATATTAATAGTAATGTAAAGCTAATTTAGCCTTACACCTCCGAAGTCTTGTTACTAAGGGTCACTCCTATCCCAAGTGACCCTTTTTTATTGTCTTATCCCACAAAAATATATTTTTTAATGCCTATAGCTGAATAGTTTAACACCCC